>JAKSPW010000032.1 GCA_024404435.1 Clostridia bacterium
GGTGCAGATATTGTCTTTTATGCCCGCGGGTACGCCCGCAAGAGGCAGCTTTTCTCCGTTTTTTACTCTCGCGTCCACTTCGTCCGCAAGTCGTGCGGCATCCCTGCAGAGAGTAATGAACGAATTTGTTTCATCCTTTTCCGCCGCCGTCAGAAACGTCAGGACGACCTCGCGCGCAGACAGCTTTCGGGCGTTCACGAGAGACGCGATCTCTTCGGCGGGAAGCATCAGTACGTCGTTTTTCATTCGTCCTGCCATGCCTTTCCGCCCGTGACGCCGCCGTTTCCGCTCTTTTTCAGGCACTCCGCGCTGTCGGGAGAAAAGTGCCTTGCCATGTCGCGCACGTCTGCCGCAGGATGCCGTGAGTATCCTCTGAGCCCCGTATTTTCCGCACGGAACGTGCTGACGTCTCTCTCACCCGTAATATCGCCGAAGCCTGAAAATTCGGCCTCACGAAGCTCTGCGGCAAAGGCAAGAGAGGCCTCCCTTGCCGCGGTATAATCAATTTTGTCAGTCATTTGCAAGTTCTCTCATAAGTCTGATTTCCTCCGCGTATCCGTCGAGGTCGCACGGAGTTTCAAGATAGAACGGCAGGTCTCTTGTCGCGGGATGCGTGAGGAGCACCTTCGCGGCGTCAAGCCCGATCTCTCCCTGCCCCCATCTTTCGTGGCGGTCCTTCGCCGAGCCCATCACGTTTTTACTGTCGTTCAGGTGGATCGCGCGGAGTCTGTCGAGACCGATCACGCGGTCGAACTCCGCGATGACGCTTTCGGGATCGCTTGCTATCGGATAGCCGCCGTCGTGGACGTGGCAGGTGTCGAGGCACACGCCGAGACTGCCTCTGACAGACTCGTCGACGGAGTCGATTATCGCGCGGAGTTCTTCGAAATTCCGCCCGATCTCCGTGCCCTTTCCCGCCATCGTCTCAAGGAGCACGGTCGTTTTCATTCCACGCCACATGATGCGGTTCAGCATCGAGGCGATCAGTTCTATTCCCTCGGCGGCTCCTCGCCCGACGTGGCAGCCGGGGTGAAAGTTGTACGCCGCGCCGTCGATCTGCTCGAGGAATTCAAGCTCTCCCCGCATCGACTCCTCGGTGTATTCGCGCACCTCGTCCTTCAGCGCGCAGGTGTTGTAAGTGTACGGTGCGTGAGCAAGAGGTACTCTCAGTCCGCCCTCTTTCATGACGGCGTAAAATTCTGTCATTTCGGAGGAGTCGGGCAAGCTTCCCTGCCCGCGCCCTCTCGGATTTTTGGTAAAAAACTGAAACGTGTCTGCCCCGACGGAGATCGCGCGTTTTGCCGCTTCGGCATAACCGCCCTCGATCGAAACGTGACATCCGATAGTAAGCATTTGATTTCCCTTTTCCGTTTTTTCAAAGATATATTTGACAAATCGTCTTCAGAATGATAAAATAGATAAGTATCATACTATTATTATAGCAGAGTTTTCATTTTCTTGCAACAACAAACCGTTGACCGGAAGGCATCTTTCCGCCAAACTGACAGCCGGTCACACGGGAAGCAAAGCTTCAAAAACCGATACTATGTCAAAAAGATCAAAAACCGTAAACTTCCGCGGTTTTTTGAACAGTATAGTCCGGGCGTTCTCGGTGATGAACGAGGACAGGATCACGGTCTACGCCGCGCAGGCGTCGTTCTTCGTCGTGATCTCTTCGATCCCGTTCATCATGCTCTTATTCAGCCTTTCGAGATATCTCGTGCCGGCGAGCATTTACGACGTCGTGATCTCGTTCGGTGACAGACTGCCGGAAACGACGGGAAATCTGTTCAAAACTCTCGTCGACGAGGTATACGCGAAGCCCGCGATGAAGCTCATCTCGGTCACCGCCGTGCTTACCTTCTGGTCGACCTCGCGAAGCATCGCCTCGATCCGCGGAGGCGTATCCACGGTATACAAAAGCAATTCAAAGGAAAGCTTTCTCAGCGGACTGCTCTCCTCGTTCGTTTACACCGCGATATTCATCATTCTGATGCTCGTCAGCCTCGTCATCCTTCTGTTCGGCGACATGCTGATGCAGAAGCTCACGGGCAGGTTCGAGTTCATAGCCGAATATCAGTATCTGTTCAAGTACAAGGAGATCGTCATATTCGGCCTTCTGACGCTCTTTTTCCACGTTTTGTTCTACTCGGCGGGCAGGAACAGCGAGATCACCGGCAGAAGCTACGGATCGCATTTTCCGGGCGCGATACTCGCCGCCGCGGGCTGGGTGCTCTTCTCGTATCTGTTCTCGCTCTATACGATCTATTTCCCCGCTTCATACATCTACGGAAGCCTTACCGCCATCATCCTCATCATGCTCTGGCTTTATTCCTGCATGATAATCCTGATGCTCGGCGCGGAATTCAACAAGGTCTGTGCGCTGACGAGGAAAAAGAGGCGCGAAAAGAGAGCGGAAAAGAAGAGGCTGAAAAAAGAAGCAAAGGAAGCTGCCGCAGAAATAAAAACAGAAGAATAAAATACCGTGGCGAAAGCCACGGTATTTCTTATTCTATTACTTCACCGCGGACGGTGACTCTGCCTCCGTCGGGGCACTTCGCCTCGAACATCTTCGCACGCGTCTCACCGCAGTCAAGCTCCGCTCCGCCAAGCAGAGCGAAGACGCTCGGATAGATGACGTTCCACAGCTCGTGGCAGATCGGAGGACACAGGTCTTCCACCGTGAACTCCTGCCCTTTTATAAGGTATCCGCACCTGCAATTACTCTCGGTGACCGTGATCTTTACTTTTGGCATCCCGCACCGCCTTATTCCGTCTGACCGTTTTCGGCGATCTTCTGTGCTATCGCGTAGACGTTTGCGTCGTGTTCTTCCTTATACGTTGCGAAGAGAGTCTTCCTCTCGATCGGATCGTATACGAAGAAGTAGTACGGCGTGTCCTGCGGGTTGAGCGCCGCAAGGATGGCACTGTTACTCGGGTTGGCTATCGGTCCCGGAGCGAATCCGGAGTGCTTATATGAGTTGTAGGGAGAGTCTATCTCGAGGTCGGCGGCAGTGACTTCTTTGTGCTCGCCCGACTCGTGGCTGAGGACGTACGCTATCGTCGCGTCGCTTTCGAAGTACGGGAAGCCGTCGTTTCTGATCCTGTTCCAGAAAACGCTCGCGACGTTGCCGAATTCGGACTGCTCGCCCGCCTCTTTCTCTATCATGGAGGCAAGGATCAGCACCTCGTCGACCGTGAGTCCGAGGTCGGCCGCCGACGTGCGGTAGTGCTTCGTGAAGATCGCCGCGAAGCGGGCCAGCATCTTGTTGATGACCGTGACCTCGCTCGACGCGTTATAGAACTGATACGAGTCGGGGAACAGATATCCGTCGAGGCGGTATATTCTGCCGGTGTTCTTCCAGTTGTCACCGAGCTCGTCGATGAACCAGTAGTCGAAGTCGTAGTTGTTGATGACGTCGACGTACTTTTCTCTCGTGCCTATGCCGTTTTCAACGAGCAGATCGATTATCTCGTCCGTCGTATAGCCCTCGGGGATCGTGATCCACGACACGCCGCTCGGCGCTTTTTCCTTGAATTCGTAGATCAGATCGGTGTAGCTCGACATGGGCGTCACGTTGTAGGTGCCGGCGCAGAACTTCTCGTCGTCCGAGACCTTACGCCCGTTATACAGCTTGAAAAGCCATTCGTACTTGATTACTTTATTGTCGTGGAGTATCTCCGCGATATCGTCGAGAGTCGCGTTCTCCGGGATCGTAACCTCGATGATGTCGTCCGACTTGACGAAGCCGAAAACGTCGTTCGCCGCGGAGATCACGAAAACGGAAATGAGTGTCGAAACGACGATCACCACCGTGATGTAAGCCATGCACTTGATGAGGCTCAGCACCGTGCCGCTCATCTCGCTGTCGCCCGAATCCTTTGCCTTCTTTTTCTTTTTCGCCGGTGCGGCGTCCTTCTTTGCCGCGTCTCCCACCGCCTTCGTCTGTCTCGTCGGCATGTCCGTGACTTTCGTCAGTCCGCCGACGACCTGAGTCTGATCGGAGGGCTTCACGGGCTCGGCGGGACGTCTCGCGGCGTGGCCCGCATCGGTGCGGGGCGCATCGGGCTGGCCGGGCGCGGCAGCTCTTTCAGGGCGCGGAGCTTCTGCTCCGCCCTGACCGTTTATATTGTTTCTGTCATCCATGAGTTGACCATACCTTTCTTTTCGTCAGGCACCATCTCCGCTTATCTGCGGATAAGGATAATGATAACGTAAGTGACCGCGAGCGCGATGAACGACGGTGAGAACACCGCTTCGGCAAGAGAGCCCGCGATACTCGGTTTCTTTTTCGGGACGTAGTCACACGGCACGTTGTCGGCGGCGTATCCGCGGTACAGAGACGAGGCCTCGAACGAGAATGCCGCTGCGGACGCAAATGCGATCACGACCGCGATGATTATGAACAGAATACTGCTTATGTTCTGCTTTTCCGCTACGTGCAGCACGTACTGCTCGAAGAAGAGCACGATGATGTTATAACCCGCGTGAACGAGCATCGGCGCGAGCACCGACCTCGTGGCGAAGGTGAGGATCGCAAGCACGATGCCGCAGAACAAGTGCGACGGAAGCCTCGGTATGCGGAAGTGGCCGAGAGAGAACATCACCGAGCTGATGACGACCGCGCAGACCGCTCCGAGAGAGGAATACTCCGTCAGCATGATCCCGCGGAAGAGGAATTCCTCCGTGATCGCGGGAAGGACCGCGAACGCAAGCGCGAGGTAAAGTCCGTCGAACACTCCCGAATTCATCGCGAATGCCGCGGATTCCGCGCTTGAAGAGGATGCCATGCTCTCCGGCGCGACGGTCGACACGAAATAGTTTATGAGCCCCGAGCCCGCAAGCATGAGTACGAGCGCGCTTATCATCAGAAGGATCGACGAGAGCGACGAGAAGCGGATCCTCAGCTTCGACGCGTAGCCGACTCCTCTGAGCGTGCAGAACAGAAGCGCGGGGATCGCATAGATGATAAGCTGAAGAATGACCGTTGAAAGATACGGATTCTCGTCAATCCCGAGGACCTCTCCCGGTATCGCCGCGGTGAGAGTGGCGATGATGAAAACGCAGATGAGAAGCACGGGAGCTGCGATTGATGGCTTTGTTTTCAAGTTTTGTACCGGCTTTCAGATATATTACGGCTTGCGGATGGGCTTTACGCCCTTTTCCGTAAGAAGAACGTCAAGAGACACGTCATAGCGTCCGCGCGGCACCTCGGGCATCACGTAGTCGCTGTAAACGACGCCGATCTTGCAGCCCGAGAACTCGGAAAGGTATCTGTCGTAGAAGCCTTTTCCGTAGCCGAGGCGGTAGCCTGATTTATCGTAGAGGAGTCCCGGAACGAAGCACACGGCGCTTCCCGTCTCGACCGCAGGATCGTAGACCGGCGCGTCGGGTGAGGGCTCTCTGATGCCGTAGGAATCGACCTTCAGCTCGTCGAGTGACGAGACGAAGTGATACGTCATGGTATGAGAGACCTTTTCACATCTCGGAAAAGCGACCTTCTTGCCCGATTTCCATGCGGCTTCGGCGATCTCGGACACGTCGATCTCGTCGTCCGTCGCCGCGTAGAGCAGCACGAATTCGGCATACCGGAAGCTGATGAGTCCGAGCGCCGCCCGGCAGATCGCCTCGTCACGGCACGATTTTTCGCCCGCGTCCATATTCCTGCGTTTTTCGAGATAGAGCGCTCTGAGCTCGTCTTTTTCTTTTTTGATAGGATTCATTTTATTTCCTTTCGGAGATCTGCTCAGTCTGCCTGAGCCATTACGGACGCTTTCACTTTTTCTGCCTTTTCCCTGCCGTAGAGGCAAGAGACGAGCTCGATCGCGAACGGGAGAGCCGTTCCCATGCATTTAGACGTCACGAACTGTCCGTCGCGCACGACGTCGCAGTCGGTGATCTCGGCGCCCGTCAGATATTCCTCGAAGCCGGGGAAGCACACGGCGCGGCGTCCCGCAAGGAGCCCTCTTTTGCCGGGCACGAGCGGTGCGGCACAGATCGCGCCGACGTATCCGCCGCCGTCAAGAGTCTTTTTTATAAGTCCGTCGGTACCGTAGAATCCGTCGATATTGGCGGCTCCGGGCATACCTCCGGGAAGAACGAGCAGCTCCGGCGTCTCTCGCTCGTCAAGCTCATCGAAGGTGACGTCGCAGGTCACGGGAATGCCGTGAGCGCCGCAGGCGACCCTTCCGGTGATGCCGACCGTTCTGACCTCTGCTCCGGCGCGGCGCAGTACGTCGACCGCCGTCAGAGCCTCGATCTCTTCAAAACCGTTTGCAAGAATAACGTAAACCATATTTCCCTTTCTATTGCCGACAGAACGATTATTGTCCCGCCGCGCTCCGATGATACACCCTCAGAGAAGCTCGTCCTCTCTTTTGAGTACCATTTCCATATACTGCTCCTTCGTGATGAGCACCTCACGCGGCTTCTGTCCCTCGGGTGCGCTCACGTATCCGAGCTGTTCCATCCTGTCGATGAGCTTTGCGGCTCTGCCGTAGCCGAGAGAAAGTCTGCGCTGGATGAGGGAAGTCGAGATCTTTCCGCTGTTCACGGCAAGCTCGAGAGCCTGCTTCAGCATCGGGTCCTCGTCTCCGCCGCCGGCTTCCGCGCCGCCCGACGGTGTTCCCTTCTTGCCCATTCCGCACCTTTCCGCCTCGCGCTCGATCTGTTCCATGACCTCGTCGGAATAAGTGACGTCAGCTTCCGAGTTCTTTGCCTTGATAAAGGTCACGACCTTCTCAACGTCCTCTTCGGAAACGTACGAGCCCTGAACTCTGATAGGCTTCGGTGCGCCGACGGGCGCAAAGAGCATATCACCTCTGCCGACGAGCGCCTCGGCGCCCGCACGGTCGATTATCGTACGCGAGTCTACCTGAGAGGCGACCTTGCATGCGATACGGGACGGGATGTTCGCCTTGATGAGGCCCGTGATGACGTCAACGGACGGTCTCTGCGTACCGATGATTATGTGCATTCCCGCGGCTCTGCCCTTCTGCATGAGACGGCAGATCGAATCCTCGACGTCGTCGGGAGCCGTCATCATGAGATCGGCAAGCTCGTCGATGATGATGACGATATAGGGCAGATATTCGTATTCGGGATCTTTCTTCGTGATCTTGTTATATGAGTTCACGTCGCGGACTCCGACCGAGCCGATGAGTCCGAAGCGTCTCTCCATCTCGGAGACTGCCCACGAGAGCGAGCCCGCCGCCTTCTTCGCCTCGCTCACGACGGGAACGAGAAGATGCGGGATGCCGTTGTAGATCGTAAACTCGACCTGCTTCGGGTCGATGAGGATGAGCTTGACTTCGTCCGGCTTCGCGTTGTAGAGGATGCTGACGATGAGGCTGTTGATGCAGACGGATTTACCCATGCCGGTAGCACCCGCGACGAGCAGATGCGGCATCTTGGCGACGTCGAGGAAGACGGGATCGCCTCCGACGTCCTCGCCGAGAGCACACTGCAGCTTCGACTGCGAGCCCGTGAATTTCGGGTCCTCGAGAAGCGTTCTGAGGTGCACGGTCGAGCTCTTCTTGTTCGGTACCTCGATACCGACCGCTGCCTTGCCGGGGATCGGTGCCTCGACTCTGATGCCCGTCGTCGCAAGACTGAGAGCGATGTCGTCGACGAGGTTCGTGATCGAGCGGACTCTCGTGCCCGCCTCGGGCATGAGCTCGTAGCGCGTGATTGTGGGGCCGCGCGAGACGTTCTCGATCTTCGCCTTTACGTTGAAGCTGCGGAGCGTCTCAACGAGCTTGACGGCGTTGTCGTGGAGCTCGTCTCTTATATTGTCGTCACGTCTCTCCGTGTCCTCGGTGAGAAGACTGATCGGCGGGAAGACGTATTCCTTCTTTTCGGGTGCGGGAGGTGTCGCGGGTTTCGTTTCGGCGACGGGTTCACGGGAGATATTCAATTCTCCCGAGCTCTCGCCGTCCGTCAGATATGCCGCGGAAAGCTTGTCGAAGAGATCCGCGTCCTCGGGATTCACGAAGATCTTTTTAAGGTCTACGTTTTCCGTCACGACGTCGGAGGCGACCTCGGAGTTGACGGCGGAGATTATCTCGTCGTACTTACCCTTCTGACTGTCATCTGTATTCTCGGCGGGCGCATCCGTTTTACCGTTCTCTTCCTTTGCCATGCGCGTTTTTGTACGGCGCATCGCCTCGTCGAAGAGTCTCTCGTCGATCTGCTCCTGCGTTTCGGCGGGCTTTTCCTCCTCTGCGGGGACGGCGGATACGTCCTCTCCGTCTATAGGAACGTCCGTATCGAATTTCTTTTTCTTTTTGAAGCGGAACTTCTGAGGCTCTGCCTTATCGGTCACGGAGACGGGCGGATCGACTATTTTGAGCTGCTCCTCTCTTTCACGCTGGAGTCTCTTTTCTCTCAGATATCTTTCTCTCTCTTCAGCCTCTTTCTGAGACTGCTCGTATTTCTCGGCGCGTCTTTCCTCTGCCTTCTTGTGAGAGACCTTCAGCTTGTATCTGATGAGTATCCACAGTCCGCGCGGCGTGATGCCGAAAACGGAAAGAACTGCGACGAACATGACGGCGATAAGAATGACTACCGTGCCCGCCTTGCCGAAGCAGGTGCGGAGAAGATGACCGATAAATCCTCCGACTGCGCCGCCGCCGTTGCCGTTCGCGCCCGCCTTGTAGTGTACGGCGAGGCTGAACGTATCCGCTCCTCCGTCAAAGATGTGGAAAAGCGCGGAAATGCAGGCGTACAGCGTCGTGAACGAGATCACCTTTCCGCGCAGGGTCCCGTTGCTGTCCACGCTCGCGCTTACTATCGGCACGAGGATGAACACGGGAAGCGCGTAGGCGACGAATCCGTTCATTCCGAGGAAAAACTTCTTCATGAAGCCGCCGACGACACCGATGTCGTCGCCCGCGAAAAGGCAGACTCCGACAAGGATCGCGATGACTATCATCAGATAGGGCGCGTACTGAGTCGCGAAGCGGCTCTCGCGCGGCTTTTCCGTTTTCACCGTCTTTGAGCTTTTTGCCGTCTGTCTCGTCGGTTTTTTCGCCGCGGTCTTTCTTGCGGGACTGCGGGAAGCGGTCTTCTTTTTTGTGTTTCCTGCCATTTTTTCTCCAATTCCGTGAAGGCTCCCCTCTCGGGGGACTAATCTTCTTTTACTCAGTCAATACTCTGTTTCAGGGCGAAACTTCAAATTCCGCCTACTTCTCGTTATAGCTATACATTATACATTATAGCAGAAACAAATGATTTTTTCAAGTAGAGGCACGATAAATCCGAAAAAAGAAGCAGAAAGGAGTCCGAATGGATCTGCGGGACCTGTTCAAAGATAAAGTAAAACTCGCCGTATTTGCCGCAGGCTCGCTTGCCGCGGGAGTCCTCAACGGACTGATCGGCACGGGAGGCGGGATCATCCTCACCTACGTTTTCTCGTTAGTGCTCGTCGGGAACGGGTACACGTCGAAGGACGTTTTCGTTACGGCGATGGCGGCGATACTGCCGATCTCGGTTTTCTCGCTCGTGTCCTGCCGCGCGGAAGTATTGCGGGACGCGTCGTTCGTCATCCCGACCGTTACGGCAGCCGCTGCGGGAGGCATCACCGGTGCCGTTATCGGAACGAAGGTGAAAGCAGTCTTTCTCGAAAGGCTCTTCTCCGCCCTCGTCATCTGGGCGGGAATAAACATGATAGCCGGAGGAATAAGATGAGGGTAGCCGATATTCTCGCGGCTTTTGCCGCCGCGACCCTC
>JAKSPW010000033.1 GCA_024404435.1 Clostridia bacterium
ACCGCTACGCGGGATATAAGAAGCTCGACACGTCGAAGCAGGCAGAGCTCACGAAATTCGCGGACGCGAAGAAAGTGTCTTCCTATGCAGAGACCGCCGTCAAATGGGCAGTTGCCGAGGGCATCATCGGCGGCACCGAAAAGAACGGCAAAGCATATCTTGACCCGCAGGGCAACGCCACCCGCGCTCAGGTCGCGACGATGCTTATGAGATTCTGTGACGATTAAGGAGAAAACACAATGAAAAAACTGATTTCGATCATTCTCATCGCCGTGATGCTCACGGTGGCACTTTCCGGCACGGTATCCGCCGTCAAGTATAGAATGCCCGATCATCTGGACTATTCCCGGATCGCTCTCGACTCAAAGGACAGCGACATTTTCTTTATCGGCGATCCGATATCGGTAAGCATTATGGATATTGATCCGGATCTGATGCTTGAAACAGTGAGCGCGACGTACAGCCTGACGCTGAACGGGGTGACCGAGACGGTAACGGCTCCCGGCACGAAGATTACTCTTACGCTGACGGAGCCCGGAAGATACAACATAAAGCTCGCTTCCATACACGCGTCGGCAGGCGAGGATCACCCGGGATATAAGGCGGGAGAAGCTGATATCCACACCGCATACTGCGCTGAAGTATACTTTACCGTAAGAGAAAAAGGCAGCGTCGTTCCGGATGACCCTTCCGCCAAGTTTTATAAGTATACTGTTCGGGACGACTGCACGGCGTGCCTGAACGGATACAGCGGGACGGAGGAAAACGTCACGGTGCCGACAAGGATCGACGGATATGCCGTGACGGCGATAGACTGGGGATGCTTCAGAAAAAACGAACTCATAAGATCCGTCGTGATCCCGGAAGGTATCACGGAAATCGGAGAGAGTGCGTTTTCCGGATGCACTTCGCTTGAAAAAGTCACTCTTCCGAAAAGTCTGCGTATGATCGGCAACGGAGCGTTCAGGTCCTGCCCTTCCCTGAAAAGCATCACTTTGCCGTCGGGGCTCGATTATTTCGGGGATAACGTGTTCGACGGAAGCACGCTCGAACGGATAACGGTCAGCGGGAAAGACGGGAACTTCATGGCAAAGGACGGCTGTCTCATAGACAAAAGAGAAGGGCGTCTGGAGTTTGTCCTCAAAGGATTCAAGATACCTGCCGGCGGGATCGTCACGACGATAGGCAGAGACTTTCTGACGTGGACGAATCGACTGGACGACATAACGATACCGGAGGGGGTAACGTGGATAGAAGACGGAGCGTTCTGCGCTATCAGTATCGGGACGATCCGTCTTCCGAGAACTCTGATCGGCATCGAGGGAGAAGCGTTCGGACTCTGTGACTACGGAGACGGAGATGATTCGGATGATCCCATTGAAAAGGTCGTTTACAACGGAACGAAAGAAATGTGGGACAACGTCAGCGTTGCCGATATGCACTACGAAGCCCGCCTCGACATCGGAAGCGTCGGATACCCGTCGAACAAGCCTATTCTTGATGCGAAAAAGTACGTTTTCCTGTCGGAAGATAAGCTGTATTCTGACATCCCTGAGTCGGCATGGTATCACGATGAGGTGATGTCGGCGGTGAACGGGCTCGTCATGACCGGCACGTCGAACGACACCTTTTCCCCGAACGCGACCATGACCCGCGCGATGCTTACGACGATCCTTTGGAGGCTGGAAAGCGGGCGCACGTGGAGATGGTTTAACGAATTACCGTACCGCGACGTAAAATACACCTGGTACACGCAGGCTCTCAGATGGGCAAACCACTGCAAGATCGTGAACGGAACGTCGGAGACGAAGTTCTCCCCGAACGGCAGTATCACGCGCGAACAGCTCGCGACGATGCTGTACCGCTACGCGGGATATAAGAAGCTCGACACGTCGAAGCAGGCAGAGCTCACGAAGTTCGCGGACGCGAAGAAAGTGTCATCATATGCAGAGACAGCAGTCAAGTGGGCTGCCGCCGAGGGAATCATCAAGGGAGTCGAAAAGAACGGCTCCGTTTGCCTCGATCCGCAGGGCAACGCCACCCGCGCTCAGGTCGCGACGATGCTCCAAAGGTTCTGTGGGATCGGATGAAACTTTTTGCATAGGCTGATGTGACGGCGCGCGCAAGTCTCTTCAAGGATATGATCACCGACAGAGAATCGGTCGTGCTTGATTTTGAATAACCCGGACTCACGTGAGGGAGAAAACCTTTTTATTAAAAGGTTTCTCCCTCGTTTTTTCATGGAGCGAAGCGAGAATTCATGATACCTGCCTCGGCAGGTGGTCAATTCATGCCGCCCCGCGGCAATTCATGATTTTCCATCGGAAAATCAATTCATTTTTTTCGTGAGGTCAAAGATATACTTAAACGTTTTGATTTCTGACGAAATTCTTATAGCCTTCCCCAGCGAGGAAGGGTGACCACGGAGTGGTGGATGAGGAGATCGCGGTTTCGTCTGTGCATCAAATAAAGCGCTTCAGACGGTACACTCCCTCCGTCAGTCGCTACGCTCCTGCCACCTCCCTCGACTGAGGGAGGCGAGATTAAGAGAGCTTCGCCGAAGTACAGTTTTCCGAAATTCAGGAAGCTGGCAGTACTTGTAGCTTTTCTTTCATCTTGCCTCCCTCAGCCGAGGGAGGTGGATTTCGCGAGGCGCAAACGCCGAGCGAAAGACGGTAGGAGTGTACCTTTTCGGAGTACATAGTGAAGAGTGGAAAAACGCGCCCATGCACGGGAGTTTTTCAAAGCCTTCACTCCATTTGAAAAACATTTTTCCGTTGTTCCCGACAATTTCCGACGATAAAGTCTTGAAAAAAAGTCCGGTCTAATGTATAATAAATATAACTATATTTAATATGAAGTAATATTCGGAGGAACAACGTGGCTTATACATTCAAAGGCGGTATCCACGTCGACGAGCACAAGCTGACGGACGGATGCCCGATCGAAAAACTGCCCGAGCCTGATTACGTCAAGCTCTCGATGTCGCAGAATATCGGCGCACCGTGCATCCCCGCGGTGGCGGTCGGCGATCACGTCTGCGTCGGAACGGTGGTCGGTGCCGTGCCGGAGGGCGCGCTCGGCTGTCCCGTACACTCGAGCGTTTCGGGCACGGTCCGCGCGATCGAGGACAACCTCATGCCCACGGGCGCGAAGGAATCCACGGTCATCATTGACAACGACGGTGAAGGAACGGTGGCGGACACCGTCACACCTTTCGAAAAGAACATAAACGACGCGACACGCGAGGAGATCACGGACATCATCAAAAACGCCGGCATCTCCGGCATGGGCGGCGCCGCTTTCCCGACGTATGCGAAGATCAACTCCGCCGTCGGCAAGGCGAAGCTCCTCATCGTCAACTGCGCCGAGTGCGAGCCGTTCATCACGTCCGACCACAGACTGCTGCTCGAGCGTCCCGAAGAGGTCATCGCCGGCATCAAGATCCTCATGAAGGCGACGGGCGTGCCCGAGGCGTACATCGGTGTCGAGGACAACAAGAGAGACGCCGTACCCATGCTCAAAAAGCTCACGAAGGACGCGGATTTCATCTCCGTCAAGGTCGTAAAGACAAAGTACCCGCAGGGCGACGAGAGACAGCTCATCTACGCCCTCACGGGAAGAGAGCTTCCGCAAGGAAAGCTCCCCGCGGACGCCGGCTGCGTGATCTTCAACGCCGCTACCTGCGCCGCAGCGTATAACGCATTCAAGAGCGGAATGCCGCTCGTCAAGCGTATCGTGACCGTTTCGGGTGGCTGCGGGAAGGAGCCGAAAAACGTCGAGGTCCCGATCGGCACACCCGCGTCGGTGCTCGTCGAGTACTGCGGCGGTCTTGTCAAATCTCCCGAAAAGATCATCACGGGCGGCCCGATGATGGGACAGACGCAGTGGGACGCGAACGTGCCGGTCAAGAAGGGCACGTCGTCCATACTGCTCCTCTCCGCGGATTACTCGAAGAAGCCCTCGCTTCCGGCGACGTGCATCCGCTGCGGCAAGTGCATCAGAAACTGCCCTCAGCATCTGATGCCGTCCTACATCGCACAATTCGTTCAGCACGACGACATGGAAGGCGCCGAGAAGTACGGTGCCATGAACTGCGTCGAGTGCGGCTCGTGCTCGTATAACTGCCCCGGCAAGGTCGAGATCGTGCAGTATATCAGAGTCGCAAAGGCAAGCATCCGCGCCGCCGCCGCACAGATGAAGGCGGCGAAGGAAAAATCCGAAAAGAACTGAAGGGAGGATATCCGTAATGGCAAAAGACAAGAATAACGTAACGGCGGAGCTCCCGGAGCTTTTCACGGTTTCTCCGTCACCTCATATGAAGACCGCCGACAACACGCGCACCATCATGATCGACGTGATGATCGCGCTCCTTCCCGCATACGTCTGGGGCGTCATCTCGTTCGGCCTGCGCGCGCTCGCGATCGGTCTCATTTCTATAGTATCATGCATCCTCTTCGAGGCTCTCGCAGAGTGGATCCTCAAAAGACCCGTCACGGTCTCCGACTGCTCGGCAGCCGTCACGGGACTCCTTCTCGCGATGAACCTCACGGTCACTGTGCCGCTGTGGATGCCCGTCGTCGGCGCTTTCTTCGCGATCGTGATCGTGAAGCAGATCTTCGGCGGACTCGGCAAGAACATCGTGAATCCCGCGCTCGCGGCGAGAGTGTTCCTCTTCTCGTGGGCAGGTGACATGACGAGATTCGTTTCCTTCGGCACGAAGGTCAATTCGCTCTCACCCGTGCTCGGAGACGCCGACATCGTTGCGGGCGCAACGCCTCTCGCTTCTCTCAAGGCGGGAACGGTGCCCGACAAATCGGTGCTCGACATGTTCCTCGGCAACGTGAACGGCTGTATAGGCGAGGTCTCCGCGATCCTTCTGATCCTCGGCGGTATCTATCTCCTCACCCGCGGCGTCATCACGTGGCACATCCCCGTGGCGTATATCGGCACGGTGGCGATCCTTACGTTCATCTTCCCGAAGACGAGCGCTTCGTGGAATTATATGCTCTATGAGATCCTCGCGGGCGGCCTCATGCTCGGCGCGATCTACATGGCGACCGACTACGCGACCTCCCCGATGACTCCCGTCGGACGTATCATCTTCGGCGTGGGCTGCGGCGGCATCACGGTGCTGATCCGCTACTTCGGAGGATATCCGGAAGGCGTATCCTTCTCGATACTCATTATGAACCTCCTCGTGTGGTATCTCGACCGCATCGGAATGCCGAGAAGATTCGGCACGAAGCGGTTCGCTAAAAAATCTTAACGCAGAAAGGGACGGAACTGAAAATGTCGAAAAAAACCGAAGACATGGTCGGCAAAAAAGTCGATGACGAACAGTCGCCGCGCTTTCTTGCGAGACTTATCATAGTCCTGACCGCGATCTGCGTCGGTGTTGCGGTGCTTCTCGCCGCAGTCAACGCGATAACGGTCGACAAAATCGCCGAGAACACCCTGAAATCGAAGACCGAAGCGATACTCGGGATATTCAAGAACGGCACGGACTGCGAGCTGTACCAAACGCTCGACGACGGAAGCGAAATTTACCTCGTCGGGAACGGCGACGGCATCATCGGCTACTGCGCGTTCGTGAAGAGCGCAGGATTCGGCGGTGACATAGAAATGATGGTCGGCATCGATTCCGACTACAACACCGAGGGCGTGAAGATCGTCGCGATGTCGGAAACTCCCGGCGTCGGCTCGAAGACGAACTCCGACGGCTTCCTTTCGCGCTTCGCGGGAATGCCTCACGACGATCCCGCAGGCAAGGTCGACGTGATCTCCGGTGCGTCCATCAGCTCGAGAGCCGTAAAGGCCGGAGTCGAGAAGGCGCACTCTATCGAGATCGACCTCGAAGCGATCGCAAATGAAAAGGGAACGGGAATCGTCCGCGACACCGAGGCTCCGACGGCAGAGCCGGAGGAGAGCACTCCCGAAACGACCGGAACGGATGATACCGCACCCGAAACGGCAGCCCCCGAAACGACCGAAAAACCCTCCGCGGACAACGATCCCGAGGAGACGGACCGCGACTATGACGAGATCAGAGCCGGCGGCTACGTCTACGCCGTAGAAGAAACGGTGACGGATCCGAGATTCGTGATCGAGATCACGAAGGAAGAGGAAACGGCCGAGACCGAAACGGAAAAAGAGACGAAGAAGCCCGAGCCGAAGCCGGAAACGACGAAGCAGCAGGCAAAGCAGACAGAGCCGAAGCCCATTAAGCCGCCCGTCACACCGATCCCGGTCGACCCGAAGCCCGTCGATCCGGAGCCCGTAGATCCGACACCCGTCGATCCCGAGCCCATCGAAACAGAGCTTGACACGATGCCCGAATGGCTGAGACCTCATACCGAGGAAACGATGCCGGAGTGGCTCAGAGGCTGAAAAATCTGAAGAAAGGTACGGAAGCGAACTTTGAAATATTCAATCGGCAAGCAATTCAAAGAAGGCATCATCACGAACAACCCGACGTTCGTGCAGCTGCTCGGAATGTGCCCGACGCTGGCGACGACCACGTCGGTCATCAACGCTCTCGGCATGGGCGCGGCAGTCACAGTCGTTCTGATGTTCTCAAACCTGTTCATCTCGCTCGTCAGGAAGATCGTTCCGAAGCAGATCAGAATTGCCTCTTATATCGTAATTATTTCCGGATTCGTCACGGCGGTGGAGCTGATCATCAAGGCGTTCTTCCCCGCGATAGACGCGTCCCTCGGACTGTTTATCCCGCTTATAGTCGTTAACTGCATCATCCTTGCGCGCGCTGAGGCGTTCGCATCGAAGAATCCTCCCATCCCGTCCATGATCGACGGTATCTCGATGGGTATCGGATTCACGATGGCACTCACCTGCATCGCATTCGTCCGTGAGTTCATCGGCACGGGCGGCATCCTCGCCGCCGCCGACGGAACGGGCGGACTCAAGATACTCGGCAGCTGGTATCCCGGCGCATCGATCTTCCTTCTCCCGTCCGGCGCGTTCCTGACGCTCGGATTCATCATCGCCCTCGTTCAGAAGATCTCGAACACGAAGGCCGAGAAGGCTCGCCTGGCTAAGATCACCGCCGAGGACGCCGAAAGAAAGGAGAAGGCCGTATGAGCAATATTTTCCTTATAATGTTCGGCGCCATCCTCACCGAAAACTTTATTTTCTCAAGATTCTACGGCTGCTGCCCGTTCCTCGGAGTCTCCGACAAACCGAGCACGGCGCTCGGCATGGGCATGGCGGTCACGTTCGTCATGACGCTCTCGTCTGCGGCAACGTATGCGGTATATTACCTGCTTCTCGAGCCGTTCGGACTTGAATACCTCAAGACGATAGCGTTCATCCTCGTTATCGCGTCCCTCGTTCAGTTCATCGAGATGTTCCTCAAGAAGTACATACCGTCGCTTTACAGCGCACTCGGCATCTACCTGCCCCTGATCACCACGAACTGCGCGGTGCTCGGCGCGGCACTTGTGAACATCCAGGATCAGAACTCGTTCGTCGAAAGCGTCGTCTTCGGATTCTCCGCGGCGCTCGGCTTCACCATGGCGATCACGGTTTTCGCCGGTGTCAGAGCCAAGATGCAGCTTTCCGATCCGCCGAAGTCGTTCCGCGGCTTCCCGATCCTGCTCATCGCCGCGAGCCTTGCGGCAATGGCGTTCTCGGGATTCTCGGGAATGAAGTTTTAAGGGGGTGGCAAAATGCTTAAGGATATTCTGACACCCGCTCTCATATTCGTGGGACTCGGTGTCCTCATGGGCGCACTGCTCGCAGTCGCGACGAAGGTCTTCCACGTTGAAAAGAACGAAAAGGCCGAAGAGATCGCCGCCTGCCTGCCCGGCGCGAACTGCGGCGGCTGCGGCTACACCGGATGCGCGGCTCTCGCCGAGGCGATCGCCAACGGCGAGGCAAAGGTCAACTCCTGCACCGTAGGCGGTGCCGAGGCGGCAAACAAGATCGCCGCGATCATGGGAGTCGAGGCGGAAGCGGCGGTGAGAATGAGAGCCGAGGTCATGTGCACCGGCAATCACACCAACGCGATCAAAAAATATAAGTACATGGGCGTTCACGACTGCGTCGCGGCATCCAAGCTCGGCGGCGGAGACAAGGTCTGCCCCAACGGATGTATCGGACTCGGAACGTGCGCGGCTCACTGCCCGTTCGGCGCGATAGTGATCGAAAACGGCATCGCCCGCGTCGATCACAAGAAGTGCCGCGGCTGCGGTGTCTGCGTGACCTTCTGCCCGAAGAACGTCATAAAGCTCGTCCCGTACGACAAGGACGTCTGGGTAGGCTGCTCGTCAGTCGATAAGGGCGTCAAGATCAAGAGCTACTGCGAGGTCGGCTGCATCGCGTGCAGGATCTGCGAAAAGAACTGCCCCGCGGGCGCGATCACGGTGAACGACAACGTCGCAAGGATCGACTACTCGAAGTGCATCAACTGCGGACTCTGCGCGGAAAAGTGCCCGAGAAAGATCATCGAAACGGTCGGACGCCAGGAAAAGCTCAGAGAAGAGAAAAAATAAAAGCAGGTTGCCGACAGATTGTTTTATAAGGGCTTTCGCCATTTCGACGGAAGCCTTTATTAACATCATTTTCAAAGAAGAACGGGCAGGTCAGGGTACTAAAGTCTTGAGCCCGTGGGAATCTCATAAATATCGTATAGCTTTGGAATATCGAGCAGGTCGGCGCAGCACTACCGAAGTCGTGACGACGCAGCGTTTTTGAGGAGAATATGGAAACAAAATTTACTGATTCAATTCCCGATGGCGTGATCGGGAGGCGTACATTCTGCTTGACGGCGCAGCTGCGAACGTGGGAGAGGCATACGTCGTGCCGAGGCTCAGAGGAACGGGACTTGCCGCGGCTCTGCTCGGTCACGCCGAGGCACATGAAGCCGCCCGGGGAGCGGAATACCTGTGGGTGGAGCACGGAACGGCAAATCCGTGTGCCCGCGGCTTCTGGAACAAGCATTTCGCGACGACTGAGTATGAAATGACGAGAAGAATTTGATCTCCGAATAAAAAAGAAGCCGGATGGCTTCTTTTTTCAGAGAAAGGCTCTGAGGTTCTGCGCGAGCTCACCCTCGAGATTGATGAGCCTTTTTGTGATGTCCTTGCTTCTCTCGTCTGCCGCCTTGTACTGATTCAGATACTTGTTCAGCGACTTGACACCCATGTTGCAGCCGTCGGTCATCAGATCCGCGATCGTCTCGTCGGATGCGTCCACCGCCATCTTCATGTTCGTCTTCATCCACGACATCCCCTTCGCCATGGGATTCGGCTCCTTGCCCTCGTCGTGAAATTCGTTCAAAAGGTCTGTGCACTCCGTTCTCAGCTTGTCGTGCTCTCTCTTGCAACGGTCAAGCTCATCGCGCAGTTCGCTCGACGAAACGCGGTCGATCACGTCCTCGATCGACGAGGTGCCCATCTTGATCCCCGCGTCACATTCGCGGAGCAGTTTTACGGTATCGGGTTCGATCATACTTTTAATCCTCCTTTTCAAGTATTCTTTCCCCGTTTTTGAAAAAATAGTATTTACCGCGCAAAAAAAATTTGCTATAATATATATAAATGAAGTTTTTCGTGGAGACACTCCTTTGCGAAAAATATCCCCGAATCCCTCATCAAAAAGCTTAATAAGTATTTTTTATTAAAGTTTCTTGCAAGGCTTCTTTTCAAA
>JAKSPW010000034.1 GCA_024404435.1 Clostridia bacterium
AGAACGGCGTCCTGCGTTACGCTCATCAGTCTGAAATAGGGTGCAAAGGTCGAGAGCGTCTTCCACGGCGAGAAAGCCACCTCTTGACCGCGGTCGGCAAAGTATAAGAAGACGAAGATCCCGTCACCCGGAGTCCTTCCGAGAAATGAAGGGAAACAGCTTTCAATGGAGGGAATCGAATGAAGAAAACAACGAAAGAGCCGCGCAGCAAAAGGGTCGTGAGAATCATTTCTCTTGTCCTCGCTTTCCTTATGGTAGCGGGCGCCGCGTACTACGCGATCGTGATGATCGCAGAAGCATTATAAAAAGAAAAACGGCTGAAATTCAGCCGTTTTTTTATTTGAGATATTTGATAAACCGCTTCTGCACCTTGTCGCAGCAGTAACCGAGACGGGAGTAAAAGGCGTGTGCGTCCTCGCGCTCGATGCGGGAGTTCAGGCGGATGAAATCCGCGCCGCTTTCTGCCGCGTGTGCCTCGAGAGACTTGACAAGCTCGCGCCCGAAGCCCATTTTCTGCTTTTCGGGCAGAACCGCGAGAGCGATGACGTTATATCCTCTGCCTCCGTAAAGAAGGTCGTACTTCTGTGCTTCGATGAAGCCGCAGACCGTGTCAGTGTCATCGACTGCGGCGGCAAGATAGTATCCGCCGTCCGTCAGCTCTTTTATCATTTCTCTGACTGTCGGAAGCTTTGCTTTGTGTCCGAGAGCTCTCTCACAGATGAGCTTCACCTGCTCCGCGTCGGTCGACGACAGCTTTCTTATCATATTACGAGATGAACGGGCAGACCGTTTTCGTATTTCGTATCGACCTCGCCCTGTATCAGCGGGAGGATGTAGTCGATGCACTTTTCCGTCACGCCGTTGGCTTCATCGTTGATGTAGTCGTCCGGAACGGTCTTGATCGCATTTGCGATGCCGGCGATCTCTGAGGCGTCGAAGCCGATGGAGTATTCACCCTCGCTTCTCTGTGCCGTGATCATGACTCCGCTCTTGCCCTCAAGTGCGGACTTCGCGCCGAAGCGTCCCGTCCTGACGGATTCTTCGATGTCCGTGAGGGAAGCGATGTGAGAAGCACATCTCTGACTGATGTTCAGCTCGACCGAGCGTACCTTGCAGCCGATCCTTTCCTTGACCATCATCTCGAGCGCCTTGCCCGTGCCTGCGAGATATTTGTGACCGAATACGTCGGCGACACCGCTCTGCGTGCCCTCACCGACGTATCTGCCGTCGGCAAAGCGAACGCCCTCGGAAACCGCGACGATGACGGCGCATTTCGTTTCAAGCTTCTTTTTGACGTCCTCGATGAACTTATCGCCGTCGAAGACCTTTTCGGGGAGATATACGAAATCGGGGGCGACGTCCGTGATCCTGCCCGTAACTGCGGCAGATGCAGTCAGCCAGCCCGCGTCGCGTCCCATGATCTCGATGATCGTGACTGCGGGAAGCTTGTATACCGAGCAGTCGCGGATGATCTCCTGCATCGTTGCGGCGATGTACTTTGCGGCGGAGCCGAAGCCGGGAGTGTGGTCGGTGCCGACGAGGTCGTTGTCGATCGTCTTCGGTACGCCGACGCATCTCATTTCATAGTCGGACGTTTCGAGGTACTTCGTGAGCTTTGCCACGGTGTCCATCGAGTCGTTGCCGCCGATGTAGAAGAAATATCTGATGTCGTATTTTTTGAAGATGGCGATGAGTCCGTCGAAGAACTCTCTGTCCTTTTCGGGATCGGGGAGCTTTTTTCTGCATGAGCCGAGAGCCGCTGCGGGCGTCTGCTTCAGGAGAGCGAGCTTTTCGGCATCATCCCCAAAGAATGCGGAAAGGTCGACGAGGTTTTCTTCGAGCAGTCCCTGCATGCCGTTTCTCATTCCGTAAAGCGTACCGATGACTCCGCGTCCCTCGGTGAGAACTCCCTCGATTACTCCCGCGAGAGTGGCATTGATCGCTGCCGTCGGGCCGCCGGACTGTCCGACGACTGCGTTTCCTTTTAATATATCCATAGTGACTTCCTTTCGTTCTGCACATAATTTACCAAATAATATTTTACCACAACAGCGTCCTTGTGTCAATGAAAAAACGCTTTGCATGCAAAGCGTTTTTGTCTTTTCTTATTCCGGGTCAATGACGAGTATCTTGTCCATCCCGGTATCCTTATGGAAGGTGAATACGATCTCTCTGATGTCTGTTCTTTCGCCCGTTTTCAGGTCCTCGAGCACCATCGGAATCACCGCGATCCATTCCTGACCGTAGCCGATACCACCGTAGGTGTCGTCCTGCTTCAGTGCATCAAGGACGTTTTTGTCGATCCTGAACGAATAACGCCCTTCTTCGATACCGAGCTGATCTTCAAGTATCAGTTTGTTGAAGTTCGTTTCGTTCAGCGTGACACGGGCACCGAAGTAAAGGTACACGCGGCCATCTTTGAGAGTGAGCTTTTCGGGAAAGCTGTCAAAGATCGCATTCATCTCTCGGACCGAATCCGACATCGGCGAGCTTCCGGGAGCGGATATCGAAGCGGCGGAGGCAGCCTCACGCGTTTCTGCCGTATCTTCCGGTTTTCCGTCGCTGCATGAAGAAAGGAGCAGTACCGTCACGGATAAAAGAACGGCAAAAATGAGAGCTGCACACTTTTTCATTACGGAATCGACTCCTTTCATTGAGATGAATAGATTTTATCACATCGGCGAGCCGATTTGATTAACAATGTATTAAGAATTTTTTGAAAAAAACCGAAAATTTCCGCGTCAGTGCCGTTTCAGTCGATCGGAGCGAGTACGCGTCCCATCAGAACGCCCATGACGGATGCCATCATGAGTCCGCGTGTCCAGCCGCTCGAGTCACCGAGGCAGTGGAGTCCCTTCACGTTCGTGTTGAAGCTCGAGTCCATCTTGATGCGGTTGCTGTAAAACTTCAGCTCGGGAGAGTAGAGCAGGGTCTCGATCGAGGCAAATCCCGGAACGACGTGGTCGACGGCCTGTATGAAGTTGATGATGTTGACCATCGCACGGTAAGGCATCGCCGCCGTGATGTCACCGGCAACTGCATCGGGAAGCGTCGGCTTCAGGTTGGATTGCGCGAGCTCCTTAGGCCAAGTCCTTTTTCCGTCGAGAATGTCTCCGAAGCGCTGAACGAGGATGTGTCCCGAGCCGAGCATGTTCGTCAGCTCTCCGACCTTCTGCGCGTATGCGATCGGCTCGTTGAAGGGCTCACTGAAATTGTGCGAGCAGAGGATCGCGAGATTCGTGTTGTCGCTCTTCAGCTCTTTATATGAGTGGCCGTTTACGACGGCGAGATCGTTGTCGTAGTTTTCCTGACTGACGAATCCGCCGGGATTCTGACAGAAGGTGCGGACCTTGTTCTTGAACGGCTTCGGATATCCGATGAGCTTTGACTCGTAGAGCACCTTGTTGACCGTCTCGATGATCTCGTTTCTGACCTCGACGCGGACGCCGATGTCGACGGTGCCGGGCTGATGAGCGATACTGTATTCGGAGCAGAGGTTTTCGAGCCACTCCGCACCGCGTCTGCCGGTTGCGATGACGGTGTTGTCGGCAAAGATCTCTTCGCTCTCATTACCCTTCGAGATCCTGACGCCGAGACAGACTCCGTTTTCGAGTATGATGTCGCCGCATTCCCAGCCGAACATCATGTCGACGCCGTTTTCCTGCAGATATTTCTCAATGGCAAGATAGATATCCTGCGCCTTTTCCGTGCCCATGTGTCTGATCGGGCAGTCAACGAGGCGGAGTCCCGCCTGGATCGCGCGCTTGCGGATCTC
Source organism: Clostridia bacterium (assembly GCA_024404435.1). GTDB lineage: Bacteria > Bacillota > Clostridia > Oscillospirales > CAG-272 > RUG11130. The sequence continues at coordinate 3,776 of JAKSPW010000034.1, forward strand.
TTTGACCTCTTCCGTGTTGCCGAGTCCCTCAACGTGAGGATCCGCACCGAATTCGAGGTAGATCTTGTCCGCGTAAGCAATGGTCTCGTCGACGACGTCCTCACCGATGAGCTTAGGCAGATCTCCGCCGACCTCTGAGCTGAGCGACAGCTTGCCGTCCGAGAAGGCACCCGCACCTGAGAATCCCGTCGTGATGTTGCAGTACGGCTTGCAGTTTACGCACTTTCCCGTAACTGACTTCGGGCAGCGTCTGTTTTCGATAGCCGGACCTTTTTCAACGATAAGGATCTTCTTTTTGCTTCCGCGGCGCAGCATTTCGATCGCGGTAAAAATTCCCGCAGGCCCAGCGCCGACTATAACGACATCGTATTTCATTTTTTTCTTCTCCAATTACTCAAAAAAACGGCTTTACGCGGAAACGTCGTAAAGCCTCATATCTTTACAATAAATTATATCACAAAAGGGGACGTCTTGTCAAGTGCCGCTAAAAGTAATATTCTGCCAAAAAGAAAAATATAGATTGAGAGAAAAGAAAAATTCGCAAAGGACGTGAATCATGACAACAGAACAGCAGGCGCTCGGACTATTGCAGCCGAGACTCTCGGCGGCGGTACTGAAAGCTTCGTCGCTCTGCGGAGGCGAGTTCAATGAAATAAGACTCAGACTGAACGGACCGCTTTGCCTGACGGTTTCGGGAAAAACGGTGAACTGCGGCGTCATCTGCACGAGGGAGGACATGGACTCGGTCGTCAGACGGCTGTGCGGGAACTCTCTTTATTCACACGGTGACACGATAAAAGAGGGCTATATCGCGTCGGCTCACGGCATCAGGGCAGGAATATGCGGACGGGCTGTGACGGACGGAGGCAGCGTGAGCGCCGTGACAGACGTGTCCTCTCTTTGCCTCAGGATACCTCGCCGCGTGAGAGGAGCCGGAGACGAGGCATACGCCGTGCTTGAAAAAGGCGGCTTTTCGTCGGGGCTCCTCATTTATTCAAGGCCGGGAGTCGGCAAGACGACGCTTCTCCGCGAGCTTGCGGTCAGACTTGCGGGCGGTGCGAGACCGTTCAGAGTCGCCGTGATTGACACGAGATGCGAGCTTGCGGCCGGACTTGACGGGATGATTTCCGCCGACGTTCTCACGGGTTATCCGAGAGGAAAAGGGATAGAGATCGCCGTGAGGACTCTTTCTCCGGAATTCATCATCTGCGACGAGATCGGAACGCGCGAGGACGCCGAAGCGATACGCGGCGCGGCGGGAAGCGGCGTGCGGTTCGTCGCAAGCGCACACGCCGGCAGTTCACGGGAGTTGTTTCTCTCTCCGATCGTCGGAGGACTTGCCGAAACAGGCGTTTTCGGTGCGTATCTCGGTCTTCTCGGGCGAACGAAAAACGGCTACGTTACCGAGCTGACGTTTAAAAAAGAACATGCCGCGGCCGCCGTATGATCAGAATCTGCGGACTTATTCTGCTTCTTTCCGCGTCCGTCGGCGTGAGCTTCACACTTATCGGGCGCGAGGCAAAGCGGATACGCGAACTCGAGGGTATCTGCGAGCTCATCCGCTATATAAAAAACAACATCGACTCGTTTCTGATGCCGCTTGAGGGGATCTTTTTGTCTTTTCACAGCGATGAGCTTGAAAAATGCGGCTTTGAAGCGGAAATGAAGGCTCACGGACTTGCCGCCGCAGCGGGAGCTGATTTTCTGTCCGTCGACGGAAAGGCACTCGGGGCACTTTCTGCCTTTGCGGGATCTCTCGGAACCGGATTCAGAGACGACGAGGTTAAAAGATGCGAATATTACCTTGAACTGTTCGGCGCGCTTGCAGTGTCGGAAAAGGAAAAAGCCGCAAGAAACCGCGATATGTACAGATACCTGCCGCCGCTCGCGGCGCTGTCTCTTATCCTCGTTCTCTTTTGACGAAAGGAATGGTAAACATTGGACGTTTCACTTATTATAAAGGTCGCGGGAGTCGGGCTTCTCGTCGCCGTCGGGCATCAGATACTGACAAGAGCGGGCAGAGAGGAGCAGGCGATGCTTCTCTCTGTCGCGGGGACCGTGATCGTGCTTCTGATGCTCGTCGATAAGATCAGCTCTCTTTTCGGCACGATCAGGACCGCATTCGGATTATGAGCACGCAGATAACAGTCTGCGCTCTCGCTCTTCTGAGCACGGCTGCAGCGCTGATACTCAAAGGGACGGGCAGACGGGAAGTGTTTTTTATCGGGCTTGCCTTCTCGACTGCCGTTTCCGTTCGTGTCATCTCTAACGTTGAGCAGAGCGTGGATTTTTTAAGACGGCTGTCCGAGGGAACGGAAGCGGGTAAATATCTCGACGTTCTCCTGAAGACCGCCGGGATCGCATTTCTGACAGATTTATCCGCAGACTTGTGCCGCGGTGCAGGGGAGAACGTCGTCGCGGGCTGCGTCGAGTTTGCGGGAAAAGCCGAGATCACGGTGCTCGCGCTGCCGCTATTAAGTGAGCTTCTGGAGCTGTCCTTCGGACTCTTGTCTCTGTGATATGAAAAAAACCTTTTTGATCCTCTCCGTTATTTTGCTCGTTTCTCTGCCCGTGCGCGCGGAGACTTACGAGTTTGAAAGCGGGAAAAGCAGCGAATATTATCCGGAAGCGGAAATGAAAGCGCTTTTTGATGCTTTACCGGAGGACGTCGCCGGTGAACTCGGTGAATTTTCGTCCGCTTCGGATAATTCGGAAAGAACGGAAGCGTTAAGCGAGAAATTCAGCGTCAAAGGCTTTTTCGGCTACGTCGTGAAAACAGTGCGTGAGACCGTATTTCCGACGGTGAGCGGCATTGTCGGGATGCTTGGCGTGACGCTTCTGTCGTCGTCGATACTTATGCTTATGGAACTGCGTGAAAGCGAAAAAACGAAGAAGATCAGCTCGTTTGCATTCACTCTCATCACGGCTCTCCCGACGGCAGGTGCCGCCGTCAGCGCCGTGCGGTGCTGTGAAGCGTACGTTGCACGCATCTGTACCGTGATGAACGCAATGTTCCCCGTAATGACTGCAGTCGGCGTGATGAACGGTTCAACGGGCGCGGCAAGTGTCGGACGGATGTCATTGATGCTGTACGTCACCGTTACCGAAAACCTGACGCGAATCATCCTCGTGCCGGCGGCAGGGGCTCTTCTCGCTCTCGGCACGGTTTCGTGTGCATTTCCCGAGGTTAAGCTCGTAGGCTTTATTTCCTTTGCAAAAAAGACGGTCATAAGAGTTCTGACACTTTCGACTGTGATCTTCAGCTTCGTGCTCGGAGTGCAGACGTCTCTTGCAAAAAGCGCCGATACTCTTGCCGCCCGAACCGTCAGATTTGCCGTAGGGAGCAGCGTTCCGATCGTCGGGAGTGCACTGTCCGACGCGATATCCGCGGTCGGGGCAGGCCTTTCAGCCGTCAGACACACGGCGGGTGCCGTCGGGATATTGATAGTATTGCTGATCGTCACGCCGACGCTCGTGACGCTTGCTGTCTACAGACTCGCATTTGCCGCCTGCGGCGGGATCGCGGAGCTTCTCGGTAACGTTGCGGGGGCGACTCTCATCCGCGAGGCGGACTCGGTAGTCGCCGTGTTTTTCGCGCTTGCGTCCCTCAGCGCCGTGCTCTTTGTTTTCGCAGCCGTGCTGTTTATGAATTCCGGTGTCGCTTGAGGAGGTGAGCTTCTGAAAACTTACGTCGGCAGTATTATTGTCGCGCTGACTTCCGCCTCTCTTCTGACTTTTCTCGTGCCGGATGAGGGGAAGCGGAGCGGAAAATACGTGAAGTTCGTCTCGGGACTTGCCGTGCTTTTGCTGATCCTCTCTCCGCTTCGCGGCCTCTCCGATTTCACAGCCGCCGTGAGAAGAACACTGAAAACGTCCGTCACCGTGAATGAAACGCCTGACGTGTCGTACGCGGATGCGGTGACGGAGAAGACGGCAGAGGGGATTTCCGACGGGATCATAAGGATTCTGTCGGAAAAATACTCGATGGACAGAGAAAAAATCAGAGTCAGGATCGTTCTGAACGAAGAAGATCCCGATAACGTGGAGATATGCGAGATTCAGGTTTTCACGTCCGAAAAAGACAAGACCGTGAGGGAGTCTGCGGCAGAATTTCTGTCGCGCACTCTTCTGTGCGAAGTACACGTCTTCGGACCTTAAGGAGTTTGAAAGCGGCGCAAACATGAGCCGCAGGTGAGCTTCTTTGGGGCTCCATTTGTGCCTTTTGCCGCATAATGCGGCGGCAAATTCGGGAGAACCGGCGCATATGCTGAGAAAGGAATGAGTCATAAAAGTGAAGAATCCTTTGTCAAAGAAAGGAACGCTTATCATAATCTGCTGCACCGTGCTCGGCGTGATCCTTCTTGCCCTGCCGCTCGGAAAAGGAAAGACAGACACCGCAGCACCGGCACCGATCGAGGCGGAGAGCTACACGGAACGGCTCGAGGAGAGAGTGAGAGAACTGTGCTCGTCGGTCAGGGGCGTGGGGGAGGTGACGGTGCTCCTGACGCTTGAATCGGGGAGCGAGCTCGTTTACGCGAGCAACAAAACGGGAGAAAAAGACGCTGACGGCTCGTCGTCGGGCACGACGGATTATCTGATAATCGACGGCGGCGACGGAGATGCTCCGCTTCTCGTCAAGGAAATATATCCGAGGGTACGCGGAGTCGCGGTCGTCTGCCGTGGTGGCTGCGGCGACGGGACCCGCGCCGAACTGACAGAGCTTCTGTCGGCCTCCCTCGGTATCTCCGCAAACAGAATAAAGATCGCGTAGTCATAACCGGTCGACGGACTTCATATACTCGAATAATCAAAAAAACGAAAGGAAAGCATCATATGTTACGCGAAAAAATCAAAAAAATCCTCGAAAAGATAAAACGTGCCGCAAAAAAATTCGGCCGCAGGTCGGTTGCCATCGCCTGCTCGGTGCTCCTCATCGGCTGCGCGATCGCTCTCAATTTCGTTTTGTTCAGCGGCTCGCCGGAGCCCGAGGAAGAAGCAAAACTGAAGCCCGCGATCGATCTCACCGGTCTGTCCGACGAGGAGGCGGGAGAAGACGTGTCGGAGGACTATTTCGCCGAATGCCTGCTTGACAGAACGCAGTCGAGGGACGAGGCGATGGAAGTGCTTCTCGACGTGACGCAGAACGTCGAGTCGAGCGAGGAAGCAAAGGCTACGGCGCTTGCCGATATGAACCGCATCGCACTCGACATCGAAAGAGAAGGGAATATCGAAACGATGATCAAGGCAAAGGGCTTTGAAAAATGCCTTGCGGTGGTGAACGGCGAGACGGCAAGCGTCGTTGTCGAGTCGGATACGCTGACACCGGGCGAGACTGCGCAGATCAGCGAGGTCGTCTACGAGGCTGCGGGGATACTTCCGGCAAATCTGCCGAGCATCGCGAGAAAATCTTCAACGAAAGCTGGGCCCACCGTGCGCCCATCGCCGTGCTGAATATCGACGGCTCCATCGATGGCCGCATGGAACGCTCCGTGTTGGAATCCCTGCGTCGCCTGCCTGCAACCGGCGCAAGGGCGCTCGTCGTCCGCATTTCTTCGCCTGGTGGCAGCGCCATCGCCTCCGATAAGATCTGGGCCGCCCTTCGCCACGTTAGCGAAATGGGAACTCCCGTGGTGGCAAGCATCGGCTCCATGGGGGCTTCGGGCGGCTACTACATCGCCTGTGGCGCCGACTACATCATCTCTGAACCCATGGCCATCGTAGGTAGCATAGGCATCTATGGCGGCAAGGTGGACGCCTCGGGGCTCCTCTCCAAGATTGGCATTCGCAGCGAAACGGTAAAGTCCCATGACTACGCCGATGCCGAAACCTTCGCAAGGCCCTGGACCGACGAGGAGAAGGCCGCGCTGCAGGAGTACATGGACG
>JAKSPW010000035.1 GCA_024404435.1 Clostridia bacterium
CGCTCGGACTCTCTCCGAGAGGCTACAGGATCGTATTTGAGGACGAAGAGACACGCGATGAATTCATCGCTTACCTGAAGGATATTCACGGCGGACTCTCACACGGTCAGGTTTACAACACCGATGGCTTCGGTGAAGTTGCCATCGCCATCGAAGACCTCTGCGAGACGGCCTTCTGCGATATGGTTCCTTCCGCAACTTCGGTTACTCCTTTCTACGAATACTCCTTCCACTGCACGAAGGACCTCACCGATTACATAAACTCTCATCTCCCCGAAAACGGAACGATGCTCCCGTTCAAGGACGAGATGACGGATGCTGACGCACTCGGCGCATGGATCCTTGCAGAAGCAAAGAAGTCGTACGAATTCGAGCACACAAATGCGGTCGTTACGAACTTCGACGAAGTGAAGGCTGCTTTTGACGCAGGCGAGCTCAACGCGACGGCACACGTCAACTTCGAGTACCCCGCATCCGAATGGGCCGACAACAACGGCAAGCTCCCCGATCCTCTGGTAGGCGAGCGCGAGATCACACTCGACTTTGCAACGGCTCAGAAAGTTCTTGACGCTTTCGAGGGCAACGCATGTGCAGCTCATCACGGTTATCACGTATACACCGGCGAGTCTTTCAAGTATGACAATGAACACCTTACGGAGTGGATGTACTACTGGATGGGTCTCGACAAGTATGACGGCAGATTCACCGTCATTCTTGATCCGGATGAAACAGGCATCATCGAAGAGGCTAAAGAGGACTACGCTCCCGAAGGAAGCGGAAGCGGCGCATACATCGACGACCTCCCGCTCCTCGTTGTTGACAACGCCGACGGAAGCCGCTCCGAGATCGCCGAGATCACCTTCCACACGATCAAGTTCTTCCCGGCACAGGGTGACTTCTACTTCTGCCCGGACGAGAGCCCGCTTCTTGACTACATCATGAAGCTCAACAAGTACGTCGAAGCTGACGCAGCAGGAAACGTCATCGTTACATTTGCAAGCGCAGACGACGTAACAATGGAGAACTTCTCGAATCAGATCATTTCTCAGCTCGGACTTACCACAAGAGGCTTCTCACTCGTCTTCAAGGATGCCTCTGCCGGTGAAGCGCTCATTAATTCGATCAAGTCGAACTTCGGCACTTCCTTTACGACAGAAGCTTACGATCTCCTGATCGAAGACCTCCGCGAAACCGACTTCTACGACACACCGTGGACCACGGCTCCGCTTCGCGGCGAAAAGTACAGCTTCAAGATCGAATTTGTCAGCTGAATGACGTTATAATTAAAGACCTTTGCTTCGGCAAAGGTCTTTTTTTTTACAAAATATGCCGCAGGTCTTTGATTTTTCATCAAAATATGGTATAATATAATCAAGTATTGCCCAAAGGAGGTCCTCATGGTCTTTTCTGCCGAAAACGGAAGCGTCTCCGTGCATGCATCCGAGCTGTCCGCATACGCAATAAAGAAAAATACCGTCAGTGCCTCCGGCAATGAAAGCGGCTTTTCGAGAGTCACGTCGGAGCCCTGTTATGACAGTATCACCGAATACGTCGAGCTTTCGTCGGAGTACGGCTGCGGCGACGTGAATTACAGTATTTCGGCGTCTGCCGACCGTATTCTCATCTATGACGGCATTGCGACTGTGGAGCTTTCACGTTCCGTGAAGCGGCTGCCGTTCAGATTCGTTTCGTCTTATAATGCCGAGCTCCTCGCGGAAGGAGTCGTTGCCGCTTTCGTTTTCTGCAGACAGATGTCGACGGAGTCGGTCATCCTCAGGCTCACTTTCGTTTCCCGCGATTCGGGAGAGACGGTCAGCTTCGAGAGAGAGTATTCAATTTCATTTCTCGAAAAAATGACGGATGTCCTTCTTTCTCGTGCCGAGCCCTTTGTAAAGGTCTTCATCGAACGAAAGACTCTCCGCCCCGAAGAAATAAAAAAGCTTGCTTTTCCGTACGGAAAGCCGAGAGGCGGTCAGGAAGAACTGATGCTTGCCGTCATGAAGGCGATAAGAAAAGGGGAGAAGCTGATAGCTTCCGCTCCGACCGGCACCGGAAAGACGATGGCGACACTCTTTCCCTCAGTAAAGGCACTCGGAGAAAACTATATCGACAGGATCTTCTATCTTACGGGAAAGACCGTAACGGGCAAAGCGGCGCTCGACGCAATGTCACTGCTCGCCGAGAGCGCACCTCATCTCAGATGTATCGCGGTACATTCCAAGGAAAGAGTCTGCGTCAACAGAGAAGCGGAAACCTGCTTTGCCTGCCCGAGAATGAACGAGATCACGTCGGAAAACGGTGAGGCTCTCCCGTATAAAACCCGACGCGACGCCGCACTCGCGGAGCTTCTTGACTCGTGTGTGATCTACGACGGAAAAACCGTTGCCGCATGCGCGGAAAGGCATTCGGTCTGCCCGTACGAGCTGTCCCTCGATCTCAGCGAATTCTGCGACGTCATCGTCTGCGACTATAATTACGTTTTCGACACCAAGGTCAGATTCCAAAGATATTTCGTCGAAGACAGGGGAGAGAAGTATGCTTTCCTCGTCGACGAGGCACACAACCTTCCCGACAGAGTCCGCGCTTCGTATACGGCGTCGTTCGGTCCGTCCGACCTTGCGCTGCTCACGGAGTTCTTAAAGGACGTACCCGCCGACGAGCTCGGACGTGCCGTCTCGGAGGTCAGAAAGGCATTTGACGAAATAAAAGAGCTTTGTGCCGCGGAGTCGACCGTCGTTACCGACAAGGACGGCGACCACAGCGTCGGATATTATAAGACTGACAAAATCCCCGAAAAACTGCTCCGCACTGCCGTATCCCTCGGAAAAGTATGCCGCGCCGCGGCAAGAGACAACGATTCTCTCAAGGATGCGGCGGAGAATATCTCGGATAAGGCATCCGCGCTGTTTTCGGCGAGCACCGTGTCCGATGACGGCTTTGCCTTCCTTGCACAGACCGTCGACGGAGAACTGACCTGCAGATATATCTGCCTCGATCCGTCCCCGATCATCGAAAAGATGTGTGAAGGTGCGCACTCGAGCGTGATGTTTTCCGCGACTCTCGAGCCGGTCGATTACTTCACCGACGTCCTCGGATGCCGGGGTGCCGGAGTCGTCAGGGCAGAGTCTCCTTTCGATCCCGATAACCTTTCCGTCACAGTGTTTGACGGTATCAGCACCCGACTTACGGACAGAAGTGATACGGCTGCAGACGTGGCAGAGGTGATCGCCACGGTGACGGAGGCGAAAACGGGGAAATATCTCGTATATTTCCCGTCGTACAAATACATGAAGACGGTTCTGCGTGAGTATCTGAACCTCTGTCCCGACACCCGCGCGGTGATGCAGAAGCCCGACATGACCCACTCGGACAGAGAAAAATTCCTGTCAGTATTCAGAAATGAAAAATACGACAGCGTCGTCGGATTCTGCGTACTCGGAGGCGTTTTCTCAGAGGGAATCGACCTTGCGGGAGACGATCTGATCGGAGTCATTATCGTCGGCGCGGGGCTTCCGGGCATTTCAGCTGAACTCAATCTGATAGCGGAATACTGCGAAAACAAATACGGAAGCGGTCATCTTTACGCCTACGAATACCCCGCACTCAATCACGTCTCGCAGGCTGCCGGAAGGGTAATCAGAACGGCTGAGGACCGCGGAGTCGTGGTTCTCGTCGACCACAGAATGTCCTCCCCCGACATGGTATCAAAGCTTCCCGAGCACTGGCGCGGCATCGCGTGTACGTCCGACACGGACACTCTTTCCGTGATACTCGAAAGATTCTGGAAAAAGTTCTGAAACGCCCTGTTTCCTGAATTTCCCTATTGAGTTTCATTTGATTTAATGGTAAAATATATATGTATGCATAACGGAGAATAAAGTGAAAAAGAAGATAGTATTATTCGCCTTTGGTCTGATCCTCGCAGTAATCCTTGCACTCGGCGTTTCCGCCGAAGAAGCCGACAGCTCACTTTCCGAGATCACCTCGGTCGGCTTTTCAGATCCCGCCGCCGTTACCGACGGCAACAGAGTATCCTGTTCTGACTCCGTTTCGGACGTTACGGTCACGGTAACGAGGCCCGACAATATCGCATCCGTCTACGTCGTTTTCGACCGTGTTCCGGAGGAATGGACGATCATTCCGTCCGGAGGAGACGAGGGTGCCGTATGCGGAACAAACGGCTTTCTTCATGAATTCGTTGACGTACCGTCTCTTGTCGGAAACACAAATTCGGTAATTCTGAATTTCCCGGCAGGCACGTCTGTCGCCGAGATATATGCTTTTTCCGAAGGCGACCTTCCCGATTTCGTGCAGAAATGGGAAAAGCCTCTTGACAGGGCGGATCTGCTTCTTCTTTCGTCACATTCTGACGACGAACAGCTCTTCTTCGCGGGAGTTCTTCCGCTTTACGCGGGAGAGCGCGGACTTGACGTTCAGGTCGTATACCTCGTCAGCCATTTCAATACTCACGAAAGACCTCACGAGCAGCTTGACGGACTCTGGACGGTCGGTGTCAGAAACTACCCGATAATCTCGGATTTCCCGGACCTTTATTCCGAATCGTACGACGGAGCCGTTGAAGTATTCTCTCAGAACGGCGTTGAATTTGAGGACTTTGTCGGGTATATAACCGAAAACATCAGACGCTTTAAGCCTCTCGTCGTCGTGTCTCACGACGTGAACGGCGAATACGGTCACGGCACACACCTCATTTGCTCCGCGGCGCTTTCCGAGTCGCTGGAAGCGGCGAAGGATTCCGCGAAATATCCCGACAGCGCACAAAAGTACGGTGTTCATACCGTCGAGAAGGCGTATTATCATCTGTACCCCGAGAATATGATCACGCTTGACCTCGATACTCCGCTTGAGCATTTCGGCGGAAAAACGGCGTTTGAGGTGACTCAGGACGGCTTTGCCTGCCACACCTCACAGCATTGGACGTGGTTTTACGAGTGGATCTACGGCACGCCCGAAGCACCTATAACGAAAGCGACACAGATTGACAGATATTCCCCGTGTTATTACGGGTTATACTATACCACGGTAGGTAACGACACCGTCGGCGGAGACTTCTTCGAAAACGTAAAACCGTACGCGGAAAGAGAAGCCGAGGCTGTTCAGACTGAGCCCGTGACGGAACCCTCACCGGTGACCGAACCGATCTCACCGGAGACAGCCGAAACCGCTCCCGCGGCTGAAGAAGAGAGCGGGAAAAAACTTGATAAAACGATAATTATTCTTCTCTGCGTTCTGGCGGCAGTGACACTGCTCGCGATCTTCCTCGCGGCATCCGCGGGATCGGACAAAAAGAGAAGAAAGGCAAGACGCGATTCATACCGCGGATACAACGGACGGTAAAAAGCGAAAGGATATATAATGACTTACAAGGACGTAACTGTTGTTATACCGGCGTATAAGCCGGACGAAAAGCTCATTTCAACTCTCGAAGAGCTGAAAAGAGAGGGCTTTTCGGATTTTGTCGTAGTCAACGACGGCAGCGGCGAAGGTTTTGAGACGATTTTCGATTCGGTAAGCGCTTTTGAAGGCACGACGCTTCTCGTCCATCCCGTAAACAAGGGGAAGGGTGCCGCACTGAAGACTGCATTTTCGTATATCGCCGAAAACAGACCCGATTGCGTCGGTGTCGTGACTGCCGATGCCGACGGTCAGCACCTGACGTGTGATATTATCGCCGTTTCCGAGGAAATGGTGAACACCGGCAAGGTCGTGCTCGGCTGCCGTGACTTTTCACAGTCCGACGTACCGGCACGAAGCCGTTTCGGGAACAAGCTGACGTCTCTCGTCTTCAAGCTCCTCGTCGGAATGAAGGTCAGCGATACCCAGACGGGGCTCCGCGCATTCCCTGCGAAGTATCTCGCGCAGATCGCAGAGTCCGAGGGAGACAGATACGAGTTCGAGACGAACATGCTCTTCCTCATGCACAGACAGAATATTCCGTACACGGAAGTGACGATATCCACTGTCTATATCGAAGAAAACAAGTCCTCTCACTTCAGAGTCGTCAGAGACAGCATCAGAATTTATTCGATGATACTGAAATACGCCTTCAATTCGGTCATTTCCTTCGTCATCGACGCTTTGATCTATTATCTGCTCAGACGCTTCAGGGTGTTTGATTTCCTGCCGATCCCGCTCACGTTCTCGTCGTATTTCGTCGCCCGTGCGATCTCGTCGGTAATCAATTACCTCATCAACGCAAAGGTAGTGTTCCACGGCAAGGTGAACGGCGGAACGCTTGCAAAATATTACGCGCTCGCAGTTTTCAATCTTGCGATCTCGTCGAGCGTCGCTTACCTGCTTGAAAACGTGCTGAACGTTACCTCGCCTCTCATTTCGACGCTTATCAAGATCCTTGTTGACGCCGTTCTGTTCCTGCTCAGCTTCAGGATCCAGAACAAGTGGGTGTTCAGCGATAAGGAGAAAGGAGAAAACGAATGAATTTTCTGAACGCATACGAAATAGGTATCCTCGACTATATAAGAGAACATTTCAGCTGTGCTTTTCTCGATAAGGCGATGCCGATCCTGTCGAGTCTCGTCGACGCGGGGATCATATGGATCGCGCTTGCCGTCGTTCTCGTCTTTTTCCGAAAGACGAGAAAAACGGGCATCACGATGGGCGCTGCTCTCCTGCTCGGACTCCTCGTCGGAAACTACGTCATAAAGATTGTTGTCGGAAGAATAAGGCCTTACGAATACAAAGAGGCAGAGCTGATCGTAAAGGCTCTCGACGATCCGTCGTTCCCGTCGGGACACACGCTCGCGTGCTTTGAGGCGACCTTCGCGCTTCTGTTCAATAAGAACAAGCTTTGGATACCGGCACTCGTGCTCTCCCTGATCGTCGGCTTTTCACGCATGTATCTGTACGTTCATTTCCCGACCGACGTGCTCGGAGGAGCCATCTTCGGCACCCTGTTCGCAGTGATCGGTTATCTTATCGTTGACAGAGTATATAAGGCTATCGAAAAAAGAAAGCAAACACTTGAGCTTTGATTGAGGGATAATAATGAGAAGAAAGAAAGACAATTTCAAGTTTATTTACTTTATTTTTCTGACGCTGCTCGTCATTGTCGCGATCGCGGCGATACTGTACGTCAGAAGCCTTCTCAATCAGTATGAGGAGGCACAGCCGGACAAGAGAGTCGCGGAGGCTGTCGAAATACTGAAAAGCGACGCCGAAAGCGGAACTCTCGCATCGAAGTATCAGATCGGAGAGATCACTCCCGGCAAGTTCGAGGCGGGCTTTGACGTTCTCGAAAGATATAAGTCTCTTATCTGCTCCGACGAGCTTACCTTCGCTCCGAAGGCGGGCGTGCTCGCTGAGGATACGATGACGTATCTCGTCAAGAACGGCGGATTCACTCTCGCCGAGGTCGGACTTACCGCCACGAGCGAGCTCAAGACAAAGCTCGCGGTCTTCTCGTACAGAGACTGGGAGGTCACTTACGTGAAGCCTTTGCTCGAGCCGACGGACTACATTCTTTCCGTGCCGTCATATTTTACGGTCAAGGTCAACGGGACAACGCTTACCGAGGCTGACGGCACTGCCGTATCCGACGGTATAGACTATAAGCTCGGCGGAATCTATCTGAAGCCCGATCTGGTCATCACCGATCCCGACGGAAACGTCGCCGAGTACAAGGTGAAGGATAATAAGATCATCCCCGTGTTCTTCAACTATTCGCTGACTCTCCCGTCTACACTTAAGGTCGAGCTCAACGGAGAGGATCACCCGGGACTTCCGCTTGCTGACGACGGCAGGATCAGTCACGACATCAGAGTACTGACGGAGCCGAAGGTCGTGATCCGCGATCTGTACGGAAACGAGGTCGAATACAAGGGCGAAAACGATATTCCTCTGACGTACGTCAGAATCACTGCGACGAGCGATCATAAGGTTAAGGTCGACGGCGCCGACGTTCCCGCCGAGGCTGTAAGCGAGACGGTAAACCAGGACTTCACTTATCTGACCGACTACGTTGAGGGACTTCCCGCACTCAAAGAATACGACGTCGCCGTCCTGAAAAAGGACGCTGACGTGAGCGTTACCGACAAAAACGGCTCTCCCGTGAAGATAGACGTTGCTTCTCACCGCGCGGACCTCTCCGCAGTCAGCACCGGATCGGGCACGATCCCCACCGACGTTTCGTCTCTCGTCAATCCGCTTGATATCCTTGAAAAATGGTCGCTCTTCATGTCGAACGACCTCCCGTTCTACGAAGTGGCTCAGTACATGATCCCGTCATCATATCAGTATGAAGTCGGAACGAAGTACGCCAACGGCATCGACATCACTTTCACGAGCATCCATACTCTAGCCACACCTCCGTTTTCAAACGAGAAGGTCGGGAATTTCACGTGGATCACAGACAAGTGCTTCTCGGTCGACGTCAGCTTCGAGAAGACGATGCTCCTGTCCGACGGACAGACACTTGTCGACACTATGAACGAACGCATGTATTTTGCAATGTACGATGATACCGAGGACTGGACGGACAATCCGACGTGGAAGCTTGTGAGTATGAAGGAGATCGTAACTGATGCAGAATAACGGATATAATAACAACAATTACGGAAGACGGCCCGTTCAGAACGGATCGTCCCCAAGGCCTGCCGGATACGGCACACGCCCCGTCAGAAGTCCCTCGCAGACGGGACAGAACGGCACTCAGAGACAGAACGTAAACAGAACACCCGGACAGAGAGGCCGCAGGAAAAAGACTCTCGGTCAGAAGATCTGGTCGGGTGTGCTCAAGACGCTTGCATTCGTTCTCACGTTTGTGATAATTCTTGCCGCAACGCTTTTCATCTCTCTGAAGATGATGTCTTCAAGCTCTTATCCCGCAGCACAGAGCGTCCTGATCCCGACTCTTCTCGAAACGGGACAGCTCAAATTCCTCGCATCGTGGCTCCTGCCGTCAGATGAGATACAGGAGATCGTCGACAAAAACTCGATGAAAAAGCTCGAGGGCGACGTCGACGACTCTCTTATCAATATCGGCGGAAGCGGCTCGATAGACGTCAGCGGCGGTAACACGGGAGAAGAAGGCCCCATTACCATAAAGAAGGTCCCCGGCTCTACGTTCTCGGGCACGATGATGATCGTAAAGGACCCGTCGAGAGTGTTCGTCGGCTCGATCTACGACGAGAGCACGGGCTGGAGAGACGAAGGTGTCACTCTTGACGAGCTCGTTAATATGAGCTCCGCCGTCGGCGGTATCAACGGAGGACTTTATAATTCCTACAATAACTCCGGCGGAGCACCCTACGGCGTTCTCGTCTCGAACGGCGAGATCCAGCTCAATGAGCCTCAGCAGTTCCCGGGACTCGTTCTCATCGGCATGACGGAGGACAATATCCTGCAGATCATCGACATCTCCGAGATGGGACCGATAGACATTATCACCCTCGTACAGGAAAAGCACATCCGCGATGCCGTTACCCTCCAGGAGGACGCGAGCGACGCGAACACTCACCTCGTACAGCTCATCATCACTAACGAAGCAAGCGCAATGCGCGGCCCGGGCAGCGGACTCAATCCGAG
>JAKSPW010000036.1 GCA_024404435.1 Clostridia bacterium
CCGGAATATGAGGATCTACCATCAACAGGTTAAGCTCTTCTTCCTCGCCGCGCTTGTTGATTGCGGAGAGAAGCATACCGCAGGAGTCGATGCCCATCATCGGTCTCGGAGGCAGGTTGGTGATGGCGATCAGGGTCTTGCCAACCAGTTCTTCCGGCTCGTAGAATGCGTGAATACCGCTTAAAATCGTTCTATTTACGCCTGTTCCGTCATCCAGAGTGAACTTCAGGAGCTTCTTGGACTTAGGAACTGCTTCGCATTCAAGAACCTTTACAGCTCTGAAATCGCTCTTGGAGAAGGTCTCAAAATCAACGAAGTCTTCGAAGAGAGGTTCAATTACTACATTGGAGAAATCTATCTTTTCTTCTACTGCAGGAGCTGCTTCAGGAGCACTTTCGACCGACTCAGTTTTGGAGACATTTGCAGACTTCTGACCATCCAGGCTCTTCATCGTCGGGAAGAGAAGAACGTCGCGGATGGCGGCGGAGTCGGTGAGAAGCATGCAGAGTCTGTCGATGCCGTAGCCGATGCCGCCTGTCGGAGGCATGCCGATCTCGAGCGCGTTGAGGAAGTCTTCGTCGGTGTGGTTGGCCTCGGCGTCGCCTGCGGCGGCGAGCTTGTCCTGCTCGGCGAATCTTTCTCTCTGGTCGATCGGGTCGTTCAGCTCGGAGTATGCGTTGCACATCTCCCAGCCGTTCATGAACATTTCAAAACGCTCGACGTAGCCCTCCTTGTCGGGCTTTTTCTTCGTGAGCGGGCTGATCTCGATGGGGTGATCCATGACGAAGGTCGGCTGGATGAGGTTTTCTTCGACGAATTCCTCGAAGAAGAGGTTGAGGATGTCGCCCTTCTTGTGCCTTTCCTCGAACTCGACGCCCTTTTCCTTCGCGATCTTCTTTGCTTCCTCTGTCGTTTCGATCTGATCGAAGTCGACGCCCGCGTACTTCTTGACGGCGTCGCTCATGGTGCTGCGCTCGAACGGCTTGCCGAGGTCCATTTCGACTCCGTTATAGGAGATCGTCGTCGTGCCGAGGACTTCCTTTGCAACGTAGCGGAACATGTTCTCGGTGAGGTCCATCATGCCGTGGTAATCCGTGTACGCCTGATAGAGCTCCATGAGCGTGAACTCGGGGTTGTGTCTCGTGTCGAGTCCCTCGTTGCGGAAGACTCTGCCGATCTCGTAGACTCTCTCGAGTCCGCCGACGATGAGTCTCTTGAGGTAGAGCTCGAGCGAGATGCGGAGTCTGAAATCCTCGTCGAGGGCATTGAAGTGAGTCTCGAACGGTCTTGCAGCCGCGCCGCCCGCATTGGAGACGAGCATGGGAGTCTCGACCTCGATAAAGCCCTGCGCGTCGAGGTATTTTCTGATCGTGCTGATGATCTTGGAGCGCTTTACGAACGTGTCCTTGACCTCGGGATTCATGATAAGGTCAACGTATCTCTGACGGTATCTCACGTCTGTATTTGTGAGTCCGTGGTACTTCTCGGGGAGGATCTGCAGGCTCTTCGTGAGCAGGGTAACGCTCTCGGCGTGGACGGAGATCTCGCCGGTCTTCGTCTTGAAGACGGTGCCCCTGATGCCGACGATGTCGCCGACGTCGAGCTTTTTGAAGCCCGCGTATTCGTCTTCGCCGATGCTGTCTCTTGCGACGTAGCACTGAAGGGTGCCCTTGAGGTCCTGCACATTGCAGAAGGACGCCTTGCCCATGACTCTCTTGGACATGAGTCTGCCGGCGACGGAGACGGTCTGCCCCTCGAGCGCGTCGAAGTTTTCCTTTATTTCCTCACTGTGGTGAGTCTGGTCGTACTTTGTGATAGTGAACGGATCGCGGCCGTTTCCCTGAAGCTCTGCGAGCTTTTCGCGTCTTACTCTCAGAAGGTCGTTAAGATCCTGTGTGTTGTTCTGTTCTGCCATTTATGTCTCCTGATCAGTCGTCATTCTTGGGTGAATTCTTGCTTCTTTCTACGCTTATGATCTTGAATTTAAGCTCGCCGTTCGGGGCAGCGACGGTGATGACGTCGCCGACGGTCGCACCGATCATTGCACTGCCGATCGGGCTCTGGTCGGAGATCCTGCCGAGAAGCGGGTTTGCTTCGTTCGCGCCGACGAGGCTGTATTCGACCTCTTCGTCGAATTCCATGTCGAGCACCTTGACGGTGGAGCCGAGGTTGATGACGTCTGCCTTGATCTCGGACTCGTCGATGACCTTTGCGTGATTGATGAGCTCTTCAAGCTCCGTGATACGGGCTACGACCTTTGCCTGCTCGTTCTTTGCCTCGTCGTATTCGCTGTTCTCGGAGAGGTCTCCGAAGGAGCGTGCTTCAGCAAGGCTGCGCTTGACCTCTTCGATCTTCGTGCCTTTGAGATACGCGAGCTCGTCTACGAGCGCCTTATAACCTTCCGCGGTATAGTTGGTCATTCTTTCTTCAGCGTTTTCCATGATTAGGTCCTTTCATGTGCCGTTTCGGCGAAAAGTGATATATTATTTATTGTTTTTATTCTCTTTTAATGCTTCGATCGCGGCGGCGAGCTGATTGTCGTCCTTGTCGGCGAGCTTGAACTCGTTGGTCGTCAGGACCGCGTTGTTCGGCTCGATCACGACGTCGGGAGTGATGCCGATGCCGTCGTAGTTGTCGGAGAAGGGAGGATTGTATTTCCTGTACGTCACGTGAACGGCGCTGCCGTCGTTCAGCGGTACCGTCTGCTGCATCGTTCCTTTGCCGTAGGTCAGGGTGCCGACGACTGTTACCTTATCGTAGTCGCGCAGGGCAGCCGTGAACAGCTCTGCGGCGCTTGCCGTCGATCCGTTGACGAGAACGGCAAACGGCTGATCCTTGCAGCCCTTGTCCGAGTCGATCTGATCGACGAGATTTCCGTCGGAGTCGAAGATGCGGATGATCGGTCCTTCGGGAAGGAGATAGTCGAGAACGTCCGCGATGGACGTGAGCGCTCCTCCCGGATTGTTCCTGAGGTCGAAGACGAAGCTTTCGCAGCCTTCTTTTTCAAGGCTTTCGTAAGCTTTTATGAACTGTCCGGTCGTCTTTTCGTTGAAGCCCGTGATGCGGATGATTCCGACCTTTTCGTCCGTTTCGCAGACGTGAGAGAACACGCTTTCCGATTCGACGGCGGCGCGTGTCATCGTGAAGTCGATTTCTTCCTCTCCGCGGAGTATCACGATGCTGACTTCCGTTCCCGGTTCACCGCGCACCGCGTTTATCGCGGCATCGTAGCCGAGCTCGGAGACTCTCGTTTTGTCTTCGCCCACCGCGACGATGTAGTCGCCGGCGAGGATACCCGCCTTTTCCGCGGGAGAATCTGCCATTACGTTTGTGATCTCTATCCTGCTTCCGGAAGCGTCGTATATGACGTTCACGCCGATACCGACCGTCGTTCCCGAATATTTATCGGAGAACTGTCCGTATTCGTCGACGTTGTAGTAAGCTCCGTGCCTGTCTCCGGTGCCGGCGACGTATCCCTTGAGGATATAGTCGATCAGCACGTCGTCGTCAAGCTCGTCGATATACTGCTCGCGGTATATGCCGTCGACCTCCGAGAGCTTTTTCGTCGCCCGTGAGATGAAGTCCGACTTTTCCGTCTGCGGCTGTGCTCCGATGCTGTATCTGTCTTCCGATCTTCCGGTACAGATAACGTAGGTTACCTCGAAGGTCAGCACCGCGGCGAGCAGAATGAGTGAGATCGCGGTCCCGACCGTTATTTTTCGTTTCATTTTTTATGCCTTTATAAAAACGTTTTTGCCGTGAATTATCAATACGGTGCTCTGACGTACAGTTCGGGGTCGTTGTTGCGGTCTCCGTTGATCCTGTATTCAAAGTGAAGGTGCGAGCCGAAGGAATAACCCGTATTGCCGACGGCACCGATGACGTCGCCTCTCGACACCGTCTGTCCGGCGGTGACGTATCTTGCGGACATGTGCGCGTAAAGAGTCGATATTCCGCCGCCGTGATCGATCAGGACGTAGTTGCCGTAGCTGTCGTGCCACTCGCTTCTGAGGACCGTTCCGGCATTGGATGCGTAGATCGGGTTTCCGGTCGCGGAGGCGATGTCGGTCGCGGGGTGGTACTCATACTCGCCGTTGAGGTCGCGTCCGCCGAAGTGCGACGAGATGTATGACGTCGACGCATCGAGCGGCCAAATAAATTCGCCGTCTGCGTAAGAAATGTTGATCGTTTGATTCTGCACCTCTGCGAGGTAGCTTTCGAGTTCCGCACTCAGCTCGTTCTCGGCGGCGACGGCTTTTGCGTATTCGGCTTCCCACGCCTCCTTGTTGCTCTGAAGCTCAGAGAGCGCGTTTTCCGACTCTGCGGAAGCGTCGAGCAGATAAGTTTTGTCGGCTTCGAGCCCGGCAATTGTCTCTTCCTGCAGCTTTTTCGAAGCCTCCATCTCGGAAATCGAATCCTCGATGGTTTTCTTTGATGCTTTAAGGTCGTCGATGACTCTCTGATCGTAGTCCATCATTGAGTTGACGTAGTCGTATTTTGCAAGGAAATCCGTGATGTCTGCCGCACCGAAGAGAAGCTCGATATAGGAGACGTTTCCGTCCTCCTCGAGAGCCGCGACGCGTCTTAAGAACGCTTCGCGCTGATCCTTCATTTTTCCTTCGGTCTCTTTGATAAGCTCTTCTTTTTCGGCTATCTCGGCATCAAGCTCCGTGAGCATATTTTCCGCAACGTTGATTTTTGAGATCGTATATCCGATGGAGTCGTCGATCGCGCGCTTGTATTCAATGGCCGAATCAATGCTGCCCTGCGCTTCTTCGATCCTCTGACGAGCCTCTTCCTGCTTGGCCTCGAGATCGGAGATCTGATCCTCGTATGACTGCACGGTCGCGTTGTTCGTGCCCTCCGCGGAGGAGGGAAGCATCAATACCGATGCCGAAAGAAGGGCCGACAAGGTCAGTATCGCCATTATCTTCAGCTGCTTTTTCATACGGAACTCCTTTCTCATTTGTTATGAAAGCCGTTATCAATACGGAGCGGGAACGTACATTTCGGGGTCGACTCTCTCGCCGTTGACTCTGAACTCAAAGTGGAGATGTTCACCGAACGTTCTGCCGGTAAGACCGACGTATCCGATGACCTGACCCTTTTCGACGTAATCGCCGACCGCCACGTTTCTGGCGGACATATGTGCGTAAAGAGTGGAGTAACTGCCGCCGTGGTCGATGAGAACGTAGTTGCCGTAGCTGTAATGCTCC
The DNA here is from genome assembly GCA_024404435.1 of Clostridia bacterium. Classification (GTDB taxonomy): domain Bacteria; phylum Bacillota; class Clostridia; order Oscillospirales; family CAG-272; genus RUG11130. The sequence continues at coordinate 5,217 of JAKSPW010000036.1, forward strand.
TCGCTCTGCATGACGACTCCGCTGTTGGAAGCCATGATAGGCGTACCGAGCGCTGCCCAGATGTCGACGGCGCCGTCAAATTCCTCGTATCCGTTGAGTACTCTCCATCCGAAGTGCGACGAGATGCCGGAAATGCTCGGGTCGAGCGGCCACATGAAGTTGCCGTCGTCGACGATCTCGACGTTCGGCTGCGCAGGCTCGTAAACCGGCTGCTGCCACTGTTCTTCTTCCTGTCTCTTCGCCTCTTCGACCTGTCTCTGCATCTCCTCGAGGTCTATCTGCTTCTGTCTTTCGACGATGTAGCTCTGAAGCTGATCGTTAAGGTCGTTTTCGGCGCTGATAAACGTGTTATATTCGGCTTCCCACGCGTTTTTGTCCTTCTGGAGCTCGGTGAGCACGTTCATGGAGTCCTCTGCGGCTCCTGCAAGGTACACTCTTTCGGCTTCGAGCTGTTCTATCGTCTCTTCCTGGACCTTTTTGGAAGCTTCGATCTCGGCGATCGAGTCAGCTATCGTCTGCTTTGACGTTTTAAGGTCGTTTATGACTCTCTGGTCGTAGTCCATCATGGAGTTGACGTAATCGAGCTTCGAGAGAAAATCCGAAATGCTCGTCGAGCCGAAGATGAGCTCGATGTACGAGACGTTGCCGTCCTCCGCGAGAGCCGCGACTCTGCCGAGAAAAGCTTCGCGCTGATCGCCGATCTTCGCTTCTGTCTCTTCGATGAGAGCTTCCTTGTCCGCGATCTCCGCGTCAAGCTCTGCGAGCATCTGCTGCGCGATATTTATCTTTCTGACCGTGTATTCGATGGAATCGTCGATCGCCTGCTTGTGCTCGATCGCACTGTCGAGCTCTCCCGCAGTCGCGTCGATCCTGCTCTGTGCCTCTGCCTGCTTGGATTCGAGGTCTGCGATCTGCGCCTCGTACGACTGTACGGTCGCATCGTTTATGTCTGCCGCCGATGACGGGGCAAAGCATACGCCGAGCACTGCTGCCGATGCGGCAAGCACGGCGCATATTTTCTTTGTATGACTGATTTTCATGACAATCCTTTCTGCCTTACGGGTAACGGCTTCGGGTCTGTACATTTATTCCTTGAGATATTTTCCGAGAGAGATCGCGCCGCCGATGACACCGGTCGCAACGCCGACTCCGATCATGGAGAAGAGTACCTTCAGCTTGATCGTGCCGAATTCGACGAACGTGAGCATCTGGAGCGTATTGACCATTCTTGCTGCAACGTAACCGTATCCGAGCTTGATGATAAAGTACGAGACCACACCGGATACGATACCGATGAAGATACCCTCGATGATGAAGGGAAGTGTGATGAACCACCCCGTCGCACCGATGTATCTCATGATGCTGATCTCCTTCCTGCGGGAGAAGACCGAAAGCTTGATCGTGTTGATGATGATGAAAATGCTGACGACGAACAGGATCGCAAGGAAGATGATGAAGACCATCATGACACCGTGCTTGAGGTTTTCGATCTTCGTTGCAATGCTCAGGTTGCAGCGCACCTTGCGTACGCCGTCGTGATCGTCGATCTTGATATCCTTGAGGTCCTTCTCGAGAGAGTTGACCTTGGAGTTATCCGCGTATGTTACCGTAAAGGTATCGGAAAGCGGGTTTTCCTCATCGGTGATGTCACCGTAGGTGTCGGGATTCTCGGCCTTGAGGGCATCGAGCTGTTCCTTCTTCGTGCGGTGGACGACTTCCTTTACGTTGTCGAGCTTGTTTATCTGTGCCTCGACTGCCGCGATGTCGCTTTCGGTGGCATCGGGGAAGCAGAAGGCGACGATCTCGTTGAGGTCGCCGAGCTTGTTGAGGTTGGCGTCGATGTTGACGACGATGAGCGAGAAGGCTCCGATCACGATGAGACAGCTGAGAAGCACGGCGATGGACGCGAACGTCATGACGCCGTTGCGCTTCATGCCCTTGAAGGCTTCTCCGATGAAATAAAACAGATTATACCTCTTCTTCATTCTGAGCACCTCCCGCCGTTTCTTCCGCTGCCGCAAGGGAAGCGGCACTCGGTCTGTCTTCAACGATCATTCCGTCCTGGATCCTGATCGTTCTCTGCTTGTAGTAGTCGACGAGCGACTGCTCGTGCGTGACGACGATGACGGTCTTGCCGAGCTTGTTGATCTTTATGAGCAGATTCATGATCTCGAGAGACATCTGCGGGTCGATGTTTCCGGTCGGCTCGTCTGCGATGATGACCGACGGATTGTTCGCAAGGGCTCTCGCGAGAGCGACTCTCTGCTGCTCGCCGCCGGAGATCTCGTTCGGGAACGAGGCGTGCTTATCGGCAAGGTTGACCGTGTTGAGGATGGCGGGCACGCGTCTCTTGATCATTTTCGACGGCGTGCCGACTATCTCCATCGCGAACGCGACGTTCTCCTAGACCGCTTTGTTCGGGAGAAGACGGACGTCCCGGCACACGACGCCGCGCTGGCGTCTGTAATACGGGATACGTCTTCTCGGGATCGTCGTGAGGTTGTATTTGCCGACGAGGATCTGTCCGGAGGTGGCTTTTTCTTCACCGAGGAGAAGCTTCGTCAGCGTCGTCTTTCCGGCTCCGGAATGACCGACGATGAAGACGAATTCTCCGTCGTCAATATGCAGATTGACACCCTTGAGGGCAACGGTGCCCGTCGGGTATGTTTTTTTTACGTTTCTGAATTCAATCATGGCTTTATCTCCTTCCTGTCACGATTGCTGACGTCAGGCGTGTTTTTCAAAACATTGCAGGGAAGGCACACCGTTGTGCTTTCACGTGTCTGCCATCCCTGCCGCTTGTATTCCTTTGTCAGAACTTGACCGGCTTTGCAACGAGGTATCTCTTGACCATGAGAGCTACCTTGAAGGTTATTGCGTGGTCAAATTCGCGCAGATCGAGACCCGTGAGCTTGCGGATCTTCTCGAGTCTGTAAACGAGAGTATTTCTGTGTACGAAGAGTTTTCTCGAGGTTTCGGAGACGTTGAGGTTGTTCTCGAAGAAGCACTGGATAGTCATGAGCGTCTCGCGGTCGAGAGAATCGAGGGAGCCGTTCTTGAACACTTCCTGCAGGAACATTTCGCAGAGCGTCGTCGGGAGCTGATATATGAGTCTGCCGATACCGAGGTCCTCGTAGCTGACGATATTCTTTTCGGTGTCGAACACCTTGCCGACCTCAAGGGCGACCTGAGCTTCCTTGTAGGAGCGTGCGAGGTCCTTGATGTTGTCGACGGACGTACCGATACCGATCGAAACCTTTGCAAAGAATTCGGAGTTGAGCGTGTCGGCGATGTTCTTGGCGATCTTTTCGATCTCCTTCACGTCGGCACCCTGGCGCACTTCCTTGACGAGAACGATATCCTGCTCGCTCACGCTGATGACGTATTCGCGGTTCTTGTCGGGGAAGATGTTCTGCACCATGTCGAAGGGAAGCACGTCGGAGCGCGAGTGGAACTTGATGAGGAATACCACGCGCACTTCTTCACTGTTGAAATGGAGCTCCTTCGATTTGACGTAGATGTCGCTCGGAAGTATGTTGTCGAGAATGATGTTCTTGATGAACGAGCTCTTGTCATACTTCTCGTCGTAAAGATGCTCTATATTGGCGAGGGTAACGGAAAGAACGCCCGAGCTCTTCTCGGCGACCTTGTCCTCGCCTTCCACGAATACTATGTATTCCCACTTGGAGCCCGTTCCGATGGGACGGTAGGTGTAACCGCCGGAGGTGACGGCATCTGTCGTGATCGCGAGCTCGTCGCCGCTCATGCCCGCTTTGAAAATTTCGGTGACATCGGATTCCGGGATCATCCCGAGTGCGTAGAACGCGGTATCGGAAATTTTGTTGTGTCTGTCAACGATCAGCACGATATCGGTCGCTTCTTCCGGCCATTTACCCCATACAAGATCATACTGATCGAGAACAAGATCGGAAACCAGCGCACCGTCCTTGCCCGGAAGGATCTGATCCCAAAGGCTCATACCGCCCATGCCGCTGCTCATACTGCTCATCGAGCCGAATTTATCGGACATACCGCCCATGGAGCCTGCGGCTTCGGAGGTATCTAAACCGTAATCCGAAGTGAATATATCATTCAGATTCGTGTCGATATACTTGCCATCCTCGTTCTTTACGTATGTGTTCAGGTTGACGGGATAAAGATATTCGATGGAGGAGATATATTTATATGCATCCGTCGTGCTCTTTTCCCGATCCATCTGCTCATCG
>JAKSPW010000037.1 GCA_024404435.1 Clostridia bacterium
AACCGAAGGACTCGGAAGCTGCTGCCTTCATAGCTGCGTTGATGCCTTCCTTGGTGATGTCCTTGCCCTTGACAACTGCAACGAGGATCGTCGTAGAACCTGTGCACGTGGGAACTCTCTGAGCGGAGCCGATGAGCTTGCCGTTCAGTTCGGGGATTACGAGGCCGATAGCCTTAGCTGCGCCTGTGGAGTTCGGAACGATGTTCTGAGCGCCTGCTCTTGCACGGCGGAGGTCACCCTTTCTGTGGGGACCGTCGAGGATCATCTGGTCGCCTGTGTATGCGTGAACAGTCGTCATGATACCGCTCTGGATGGGAGCATAGTCGTTGAGAGCCTTAGCCATGGGAGCGAGGCAGTTCGTTGTGCAGGATGCAGCGGAGATGATCTGGTCGTCCGTTGTAAGTGTGTTCTCGTTTACGCTGAATACGATCGTCTTAAGATCGTTTCCTGCGGGAGCGGAGATAACGACCTTCTTTGCGCCTGCGTTGATGTGAGCCATGGACTTCTCTTTGGATGTGTAGAAGCCTGTGCACTCAAGAACGACGTCAACACCGATCTCACCCCACGGGCAGTCGTTTGCGTCCTTGCAAGCGTAGATCTTGATTTCCTTACCGTCAACGATGATGCTGTTTTCTGTGGATTCAACGGTGTGCTTGTTCTCGCCGTAGTAGCCGAGGAACGACTTCTGTGCTGTGTCGTACTTCAGAAGATGAGCGAGCATGTCGGGGCTTGTGAGGTCGTTGATGGCAACAACTTCGTAACCCTCAGCGTCAAACATCTGACGGAAAGCGAGACGGCCGATACGACCGAAACCGTTAATGGCAACTTTTACTGACATAGTGATAATCCTCCAAATATATTTAATTTATTTTTGGCATACTCATTGAGAAGAGTTCCACTTCTCTCCGAATATATATTTTATACCAAAAGGGCAACTATTACAAGTCTTTTTTGTATTTTTTTTAATATTTTCCCATTTCAATAAAACAGAGCCCCGATATGCCCCGATTATTACCATATGTTACAAAATTAGCCTTACCGTCATTGACAAAAACGCAAGACGGATATATAATAATCGTATATTTATTTTTTGAGGTGAAGACGATCATGGCAGAAAACGAACACGGCGGAATAAGCATTGAGCTTGAACATATATTCCCGATAATAAAAAAATGGCTGTACTCCGAGAAGGAGATCTTTCTACGCGAGATAGTCTCGAATGCGTGTGACGCAGTCACGAAATTAAAAAGGCTCGTCTCTCTCGGCGAGGCCGGCGGCGTAACGGGAGACTTCGGTAAAATAACCGTTTCTCTCAATTCCGAGGCAAAGACGATCACCGTCACGGACGACGGTATCGGCATGACCGAGGAAGAGCTCCGCAATTATATTTGCAAAATCGCTCTTTCGGGCGCTCTCGACTTTATTCAGAAGTACGAAGGCACCGAAGACGGAGCGGGCGCCGGAATCATCGGACATTTCGGTCTCGGCTTCTATTCTTCGTTCATGGTGAGTGACACGGTAGACGTCATCACGCGTTCGTTCACGGGCGCACCCGCGGTAAAGTGGACCTGCTCCGACGACGGACAGTTCGATCTGATTCCCGATTACGAGCCGGACGGAGAGATCGCTTCTCACGGCACCTCCGTCGTCATGCACATCAACGACGAGGGCGCGGAATTCCTTTCCGAATACAAGCTTAAAGAAATCCTGAACAAATACTGCGCATTCATGCCCGTCGAGATATACTTTGAGAACGTCGGCGCGGAAAAGAAAGAGGACGAGGAGGAAAAGCCCGTAAACGACACTTCCCCTCTCTGGCAGAAAAATCCGTCAGACTGCACGGAAGACGAATATAAGGACTTTTACCGAAAGGTATTCTCCGATTACAAGGAGCCTCTTTTCCACATTCATCTGAAGGCCGACTATCCGCTCAACTTCAAGGGTATACTCTACTTCCCGAAGATCTCGAGCGAATTCGAAAGCCTCGAAGGTCAGGTCAAGCTTTATTACAACCAGGTCTTCGTCGCAGACAACATCAAAGAAGTCATACCCGAGTATCTTCTGATGCTCAAGGGCGTGCTCGACTGCCCCGAGCTTCCGCTCAACGTCTCGAGAAGCTATCTGCAGAACAGCGGGTACGTTGCGAAGATTTCCGCACACATCACGAAAAAGGTCGCAGACAAGCTGAACTCGATGTTCACGGGCGACAGAGAGAACTATGAGAATCTCTGGCGCGACCTCAAGACGTTCGTAGAATACGGCTCGATGAGAGACCGGAAGTTCTACGACAGGATCAAAGGCTCCGTGCTCTTTGAGAAGTGCTCCGGCGGATATGCGACGCTTGACGAATATCTCGGTGGTGCAAAGGAAAAGCACGAAAAGAAGGTCTACTACTCCACCGACAAGACGGCTCAGTCGAAATACATTTCGATGCTTGCCGCAGAGGGTATCGAGGTCGTTCTTCTCGACAAGATCATTGACACGCAGTTCATAAGCGTTATCGAAAGCGCAAACGAAGGCGTCAAATTCTTCAGAGTCGACGCGGAGATCGCGGACGTTCTGAAGGGTGACGGAGACAAATCGGAAATCCCCGCAGTGGCGGAAGTATTTAAGAAGGTCGCATCCGAGGGCACGAAGATCGAGTTCGACCGCTTCAAGGACACGACAACTCCTGCGATCCTTCACGTGAGCGAAGAGGCCCGCAGATTCGAGGACATGATGAAGCTTTACTCGATGAACGGCGGTGAGGCGTTCAACGTGCCGGGCAGCGAGGCAACGCTTACCGTGAATACCGCGTCCACTCTCATTGAAAAGCTCGCCGACAAATGCGAAAGAGATCCCGACCTTGCCGAAAAAATGGCGAAGGAGATCTATTCGCTGTGTCTCTTAAGTCAGAGAAAGCTCTCCTCCGACGAGCTTATCGGTCTGCTCGACGATTCGTTCGGGATCCTCGAGCTTCTGTAAAATGGATAATTTTGAAATTATAAAAAAGAATCTTTCTTTCTGCGAAAAAAAGAAGAAAGAGCTCGACGATATCCGCACAGGCACGGCACGCGAAGCGGCAGATATTCTGAACGTCGGCGGAGTTCCCACGGCGGAGAACATAAGAGAACTTTTTTCGGGGCGGGACGTTGACGCGTTTACTTTTGCTTCCGTCTGCTCCTTCGTGAACAAGGAAGGAAAAACGGTCTTACAGCCGCCGAAAAGCGTGACGTACGTGAGAAATCCCTCGTCGGACAAAGCTTTTCTCGCGTTTTCCGATCGTTTCGGAGGCTTGAGTGCATCGTATTCGGGCGACTTCGCATCCTGCTGTGAGGACGTGTATTACGACAGAGCAGACGCCTGCATCCTCCCTCTTGAGGACTCGGACGTAGGGCTTATCGCATCGTTCAGGTCGCTCATGATGAAGTACGAGCTGAAGATCGCCTCCGTTTGCCGTATATATACGGACGAGGGCGCCGTAACGCTGTCGCTTCTGACGTCGGAATATACGGATTACTCGGGAGATACGGTCGAAATCTTTTTCCCCGACTTCGATCCGTCGCGTCTTGGTGACCTCAGCGGCATCTGCGGCTTCTTCGGCGCGGAAGTAATACGGATAAATTCGACTCCGTCGGAGTATACTGAAGGATACGGACATCACTTTACCTTCGATACGTCGGAAAGTGATGCGGACTCTTTGATCTACACACTCGAAGCTCTGTTCCCGTCGGCTGAACTGACGGGAAGGTATAACGTGATCTGCACGGAATAGGAAGGATAATCATGGAAGACTACATCAGAAATTATGAAAGCTGGCTCACGTCGGATTCGGTCGACGAAGAGTCAAAGACAGAGCTTCGCGCGATAGAAAAAGACGAAGGCGAAAAGAAAATGCGCTTCTCGTCGTACATGGAATTCGGAACGGGCGGACTCCGTGCCCGCATGGGTGCCGGCACCAACATGATGAACACTTACACCGTCGCTCACGCAACGGAGGGTGTCGCAAGACTTATCGAAACGCTCGGTGAAGACGCAAAGCGGAGAGGCGTCATCATCGGACGCGACAGCCGCAACAATTCCGATCTGTTTGCCCGCCGTTCGGCGGAAGTCCTCTCTTCCCACGGAATAAAGGTCTATCTCTTTGACGGGATCAGACCGACTCCCGAGCTTTCGTTCGGCGTTCGCCATCTCGGCTGCATCGCCGGTATCAATATCACCGCTTCCCACAATCCGAGCGCTTACAACGGCTACAAGCTCTATTGGGAGGACGGCTCTCAGCCGACAAAGGAAATGGCAGACAAGGTCTCGTCATTCATCCTTTCGACCGATATACTGACGGAGGTCCCCTCCTCCGCCGACGCCAAGGAAGAATATATAGAGCTCGTCGGTCCCGAGATCGACCGCGTTTTCCTTGAAAACGTTCAGGCTCAGAGCGTGTATCCCGATGCAGTCAAAAAAGCCGCCGACACGCTGAAGGTCGTCTACACTCCCCTTTTCGGTGCGGGTGCGAAGCACGTTCCCGAAATCCTGCGCCGCATAGGACTGAAGCACATATATCCCGTTGAAGAACAGATGACGCCGAACGGCAATTTCCCGGGTCTTTCAAAGCCCAATCCGGAGTATCCCGCGTCGTTCGCTCTCGGCATAGAGCTTGCCGAAAAGGTCGGCTCCGATCTCATCGTTGCGACTGACCCCGATGCCGACAGAGTCGGCGTCATGGCAAGAGACAAGTCAGGTGAATTCAAGTGCATCACGGGAAACCAGATGGGCTCTCTCCTGCTCGACTACATCTTCACGGCTCTCTCCGAGCAGAACAAGCTGCCACATGACGCGTATGCCGTAAAGACGATAGTCACGAGCGAAATGGCGACTGCCATCTGCCGGAGCTTCGGCGTTGAGCTTTACAACGGTCTCACGGGCTTCAAGTTCATCGCGGAGGTCATAAGACGTCACGAGGAGACGGGAGACGGTACGTTCCTTCTCGGATACGAGGAGAGCTACGGCTACATGAAGGGACTTTACGCAAGAGACAAGGACTCCGTCGTCGCTTCGATGCTCATATGCGAGATGGCTGCGTTCTATTCGCTCCGTGGCATGACGCTCATCGACGCGATGGATGCTCTTTACGAAAAATACGGATATTTCACCGAGGAATCTGCCGAGATCTACATGGAAGACGCCGACGGCAAGGAAAAGATCGCCGCCATGATGGACAGCCTCCGCGAGAGAGTTCCCGAAGAGCTCGGCGGTGAGAAGGTCGTGAACTTCCGCGATTACGACGCCGAAAAAATCGTAGACACAGTCACGGGAAAGGTCACGCCGACAGGACTTCCGAAGTCGAACGTCGTTTACTTCATGACGGAAAGCGGCAACGTCGTAGTCGCCCGCCCGTCCGGTACGGAGCCGAAGATAAAGTTCTACATCCTCGCAAAGGGCGAAACCTCGGAGAAGTCAAAGACGGCTGCGGCATCATGCAAGGCAAGTCTCGAAAAGCTTCTCGGGCTCAACGCCGGTTCGCTCACAAAATAAAGAAAAAATAAGAGGCATCTGCCCCTTATTTCTATTTTATATTGAGTATTTTTCTGTTGTTCAGGCCCATGATATAGGCGAAGGCCGAAACCGCAAGCGCCGGCAGGACGATGAGAACGTAGATTATCGGGTTATACGGTGAGTACAGTACGATGAAGCCGAGGTACATCGACTCCCAGAACTTTGCAGCCGTCGAAAAGATCGCGTAAAGGCTTCCCGCCCAGTAGAAGCCGAAGGATGCTCTTCTGCCGAAAATATATCCGATTATGATGAGAAAGGCGAAGATCAGATTCGGAACGTTTGCCCAGAGAGAAATATAAAGTCCGCGAAGCGGCTTCATTTCCGCCCTGCCTCCGTCGACCTTGATCCTCTCGTGACCGCCCTCTTCCCACATCGCCATGTAGAGGAGCATCAGATAGAACGCCGTGGAGAAAATCGCAGCGAAAAGCATGAGTCTGTCGCTTGCGTGCGTTGCAGTCGTAACGATGATGCCGAGCACCGCAGAGCCGAACTGATAAAGAATGAGTTTCGTTATTATCTCGGAATTCTTTTTGTAAAAATCAAACATTTTGCGTTTTCCTTTCATTTGCTGTTTATATTATAGAGAAAATCGTCCGTAAAGGCAAGGTTTTTTTCAAATTTCTCTATGAAAAAAACGAAATGTATGTTAAAATATAGAAAAGAGGTGATGGTATGAAGCCCGAAGAGCTTGCCGTGATGCCCCCACGCGTCAGGGAGTTCGCAATGCACAAGAAGACCGTTCAGGGATGCTCCGAAAAGACGGTAGACGAATATCTGCTCGATATCCGCATATTTCTCAGATACATAAAACTCACACGGGATCTCGTCCGTCCGACCGAGGAAGCCATGAGCGAGTGCGACGTGTCCGCGTTTTCCGACGGCGATTTTGCCTCGGTCACGGCGAGCGACGTATACTCTTTCCTCTATTACCTCGACACGGATCGCGGAGACTCCGCGAAAACGAGAGCAAGGAAGCTCTCAGCCGTCAAGGCGCTTTATAAATTTCTGACGGTAAAGAAAAACATAATCGAAAACAATCCCTGCGCAAACATCGAGTCCCCGAAGCTGAAAAAGCAGCTTCCGAAGCATCTGTCGGTCGACGAAAGCGTGGGACTGCTCGACGCCGTCACGAACGACGTCGCGTCGAAAACGAGAGAGCGCGACTACGCGATCCTCACTCTTTTCCTCAACTGCGGAATGAGACTTTCCGAGCTTGTCGGAATAAACCTGCGGGACATCGACCGCGAGATGCGTTCCCTTCGCGTCACCGGTAAAGGCTCTAAAGAAAGAGTCATCTACCTCAACGATGCCTGCCGTTCCGCTCTCGGAGTCCACATCACACACAGGCTCCAGGCTCAGGCGGCACCCGGGGAAAACGCTCTGTTCATTTCGAGCAGAGGCACGAGAATAAGCGTCAAGACGGTTCAGTATACGGTCAACAAATACCTCTCTCTTGCAGGGCTCGGAAACAAGGGTTATTCGACGCATAAGCTCCGCCACACGGCGGCGACGCTGATGTATCAGACGGGGGAAGTCGATATCCGAGTGCTGAAGGATATTCTCGGACACGAGCAGCTCAATACAACGCAAATTTACACGCACGTCTCCGACAAAGGCATGGAGACCGCGATGACGAAAAATCCCCTCTCGACGATAAAAACGCCGGAAATGAAAAACAAGGACGACAATCAAATCTGAAAGGATCACAAATATGAAAGACTCAATTCTCAGAATGCACAATGAGGCTCACAACTGGGAGAACGCTTCACCTATCGGTGCCGGCTCTCTCGGTGCGATGGTCTACGGTACCGTCGGCGTTGAGCGTATATCATACAACGAGGAGATGATCTGGGACGGCGACGTCCTCGACACGAAGCTCCCTCACTACAAGGAAGGACTTGATCATATCCGTGAAATGTTCATGGAAGGAAAACCGGCGGAAGCGGAAAAATGGGCATGGAACAACTTCACGGATCAGTATTTCTTCGTAAAGTCCTATGAGGCAGCCGGCGAGCTCTTCATAAATCTTCACCGCGACAGCGAAGTTGACTCCTACGAGCGTCTTCTCGACCTCGGACGCGGCATCATTAACGTCAACTACGAAAGATACGGCGTGAAGTATCACCGCGAAAGCTTTGCTTCCCACCCCGCAAAGCTCGTCTGCTCGAAAATCCAGTGCGAAAAGTCTTTCTCGGGACTCGTTTCTTTCGTCAGACCGAACATTGACAAGATCACGTATACGGTCTCCGAAGGAAGCGTCCTGATCGATGCTTTCTGCTCCACTCAGCATACGAAAAAGAAGTTCAGAAGCACGGCAAAGCTCGTGACCGACGGCGTTTTTGAGAACTGGGGCGACTGCGTGATGCTGAAGGACGCAACAAATCTCGAGATCTTCTTCTCATGCGTCACGGCGTTCAGGGACGAGAGCCTCGACACGATGTCAAAGATCGCGAAAGCGGACGTCGGATATGAAGCTCTGAAGGCTGAACATGTTGCGGACTTCTCTTCCATCATGGGAAGAAGTGACATCTACGTCGGCGACGACGGAGTCGAAAACCTCTCTACGGGAAGAAGACTCCACAGACTTACCGAGGACGAAAACGCGGTCGACCGCGGAATGGTCAGACTCTACTTCCAGTTCGGTAAATATCTGCTCGTTTCCTCGAGCCGTGAAGACTCCTACCCCGCTAACCTCCAGGGACTCTGGTGCGACGGCATCAAGTCTCCGTGGAACTCCGACTATCATACGAACATCAACCTCCAGATGAACTACTGGCCGGCCGAGATCGCGAATATCCCCGAATGCGCGGACGCACTGTTCACTTACATGAACGAATGTCTGCTTCCCGGCGGCAGAAGAGTCGCAAAAGAAAACTACAACGCCCGCGGAACGGTAGTTCACCACGTTGCAGACATTTATCAGTTTGCAGCAGCCGCTGACGGTATCTGGGGCATCTGGCAGCTCGGCGCGGCTTGGCTTTCATATCAGATGTGGGAGAGATACCTCTACACGGGCGACAAGGAATTTCTCAGAAACACTGCCTACGAGTTCATCCGCGACAGCGCCGTCTTCTTCCTTGACACGATGTTCGAGGGACCGAACGGTGAGATCCTTTCCGGTCCTTCCACGTCTCCCGAAAACAGCTACTACGTCACTGTCGACGGCAAGAAGGAAAACGTCTCTCTTGCAATCTCTCCGACAATGGATATCCAGATCATCGGAGGTCTGCTTGACTTCTACGCAGAGATGGAAGACATCCTCGGCATCGATCCCGAAACCGCGGCAGAAGCAAGAAGAATCCGCGCGAGAATGCCGAAGCTGAAGATCGGCAAGTACGGTCAGCTTCAGGAATGGATCGAGGACTTCGAGGAATACGAGCCCGGTCACAGACACATTTCCCACGCGTTCGGTCTCTTCCCCGCAGCTCAGATCACGCGTCAGACTCCCGAATACTACAAGGCTATCAGAGTCTCGCTCGACAGACGTCTCGCACACGGCGGCGGGCACACGGGCTGGAGCCGTGCATGGCTCATCAACCTCTTCGTCCGTCTGAGAGACGGTGCGGGCGCTTATAAGAATCTGCGCGCGCTCCTTACGAACTCCACGCTTTATAACCTCTTCGACAATCATCCGCCGTTCCAGATCGACGGTAACTTCGGCGGATGCGCCGCAATCGCCGGAATGTTCATCCAGAGCCACGAGGGCTTCATTTCCCTGCTTCCCGCTGTCAGCGATGAGCTGAAGGACGGTTATTTCGAAGGTCTCCGTGCAAGATGCAACTTCACGGTATCCGCAAAGTGGACCGATAAGAAGATCATCTCTCTGAAGGTAGAGTCCCCCGCAG
>JAKSPW010000038.1 GCA_024404435.1 Clostridia bacterium
GACGGTGTAGCATTCGCCTTCCCTGAGGTGGTGAGGACCCATCATGTTCCGCAGATTGTTATAAAGGCGCAGGGTGACGGTGTTCTCTCCCGGTTTCAGAAGGGCGTAAATATCGGGCTTATCCGACTTGAAGAGGATCACACCTGCCGACTGTCCGTTGACCAATACCTCGACCGCGTTGACGCCGCGGCGGTTCAGAGCGACACAGTAATCGGTATCCTCCACCGTGACCTTCTGCTCCAGCTCGGTCATGCCGGCAAAGAACAGCAGTCCCTGACGCTCGATATGCGTTCCATTCAGCGTCACGGGCGCTTTGCCGATCACGAAGCCGTCGGGAACCCGGAAGGCCGTGCGCGCAAGCTCGGTCAGCTCGCCCGTGGCATAAACGCCGAAGTTGCCCAAGAGGTAGATCGGCTCGATCTCCATGCCGTAGTGCAGGCGGTTTTTCTCACTTTCAAAGAGCAGCGAGTTCTTGACGCAGTGATAGACTTCCTCATCCTGACGGAACGCGGTCTGCATTTCGATCGTGTTTTCACCTTCGCGGAGCATTCCCGTGATATTCAGCTTGCGGAAGGCCTTATCCCGGTACCAGCCGCAGTCGGTCTTGTCCACCGGCTTGCCGTTGACGGCAATATCAAAAATTTCCGGGGTCTCGCAAAGCAGGAAGACCTCCGACGGCACCTTTTCGACCCTGACGTGATAGACCTGATCGATCTTCACCGGGCGTTCCAGCGCAATGGCACGGTTCTGAATATTCAGAACGTAGCCGTTCGTTTCCTCTAATTCCCCGTCAAAGTAGTAGTCGCAGCGATCCAGAGTCAGAAGGTTGGGGGTCATGCTTCTGACCTTCCATTCATCCGCGAGCGGCAGGATTTTCCGCGATTTTTCGGTCATTTCGGCGGCAATGCCGTCATCCAGCACCATGATGCTCTCGTAGGGCTCAAAGGTGTAGCTTCCCGCAAAGGGCAGACGCTTGCCGGTGCGCTGATCTAAGATCGCACAGCCGCAGCCGATCTTTGCACTCTGCTTTTTATCGGTGTGATTGAGGAAATAATAGGCACAGCCCTTGTCCAGAATGCGCTTGGTATAGATGATATTCTCATTATCCACCACGTCGGACCTTGCCTGCATTTCTTCAGGCGTGACGATCCTGCCGCCGTTTGCCTTGTATTCGGCCAGCAGTCTTTCGGTGTTGGGCAGGAATGCGATGTGCTCCGGCACCACCACGGTGGTATAGCACATTTCTCCGATGATCAGCGTACCGCCTTCCACGCGGCCGTGACGCTCCATCAGGATCTCGTCTCCCAAGTGGAAAAGGATATGCTTCGCGTCAAAGTCGTTGACGATCTTCTTAAAGCGCCGGTAGAAGGATTCCAGTCCTTCGTTCTTTCGATCGTCATACAGCACCCACGCGCTGGTCTGCGGATGCAGAAGCAGGGTGTCCACCTCGCATTTTCCTTCGGACAGGATCATGCCGACGCGGGACATGGAGGTGCAGAATTTTTCGTATTCCTCCCACCAAGGCTGCTGATAATACATGGCGGGCGGGTAGTCTCTCTTGCGGATGCCGCGGAGGCTGTAGCCTTCGAGGTGCTGGCAGAGCAGGTTCACGCCGTGGATCATCTGATGGGTATAGATCAGGCGCAGCTCGTCAAAGCTGACGTTGTGTCCGCAAAGGGCAAAGGTCTCGGACAGCACCTGCTTTTTGCCCAGCTGCTGTGCGGCCGAGCCCAGCTGCCACGCGGTCAGATCGTAAATGACGTTACGGCCGAGGCAGTCCATGCCGGGAATGCTGAAATACTCATAATGCGGCATGACCGCGCCGTTGGAGGTCAGCTGAGATTCAAAGGACTCCTCCAACACCATGTGACCGGTGAATTTCAGACCGTGCCCTTCGCACCAGTCATAGATCTGCTTCATGAAGTTCACGGAGAACAGCTCGGTGACCAACTTCCAGAACTTGATGCGTGTGTTTTGATAATCGCCCTGCGCGATGAATAGCTCCGGCAGATGAGGGATCAGATCCTCTCCGTAGGTCTCACGGTAGCTTTTGAGCATAACGTTGCTCCATGGAATGCCGTTGCGGGAGATCTGCGGTTCATCGGTAAAGAAACCGGCAAATTCGGTGCCGAATTTTTCATAATAGGGCTCGTAAATTTCGTGAATGAAATCTCCGACGACAAAATCGTCCAGCACGTCTACGTAGAAGGGGTTGACCTCAAAATAGAAGCACTTTCCGTCCACTTCGGCGATCAGATGGCTTTCCTTGTCGGGTTTTTCGCCCATACGGAGGTACTTCTGACAGTATTTTTCACCCTTGCCGTTGACCTTGCCGCCGCCGAAGCCGCTCGGCCAGCCGTTTTCGTCATACGCCCATGCGTACATCCCAAGCTCTTTTGCCTGGTCGATACCGGCCTTGACGTTGTCGAACCATTCCTCGCCCATGTATTCGGTCTGCAGACCGCCTCTGGCGTGCATGAAAAAGCCGCCGATCCCGGCATCGTGCATCATTCTGATCTGATTTTTGGTTTCTTCGGTATTCATCTTCTCATTCCATGACCAAAACGGAACGGGACGGTACCGATTGGGTACGTTTTGAAAATCCATAGCCTTCTCCTTTGTTCCTCCTCGCCGCGTGGGAGCGTTACTGCTCTTATTATGTCATTTTTACCGCCGGATGTCAAGACTTTTCGTATGTCAGGGCACGGCAACTGCATTTACTTCTTTTTTCTCAAAAAGTAAATGCCGTTGCCGTGCCGAATTGCCCGATCTCTCTTGACACGCCGCGCTCCGTGTGTTATACTTTTATCGAAAAAAACTGATGATTTCGGAGAGGAAAAATGGAAGAAGTCGCTCTCAGGGTAACACTTAAAAAAATAATTGACGAGTTCTCGCTCGAGACGGTGTATCTTCCCGCGGCACCCGAGGAGATCGGGATCATGTCGACCGAGATCAATCGCCCGGGACTTGCTCTGACGGGCTTTTTCGAGCATTTCGACAACAAGCGCATCCAGATCATCGGCAACGCTGAGGCGGTCTATCTCGGCGGCCTCGGCGCGGAGGAAAAACGCGACAGGATCTCCGGACTCATGAGACGTTCCCCCGCCGCCGTCGTATATTCTCACGGCAACAGGCCCGATGAGTCGGCAGTGGAGCTTGCGGAATACTTCGACGTGCCGCTTCTCGTGACGGACGAGAACACGAGTGCCTTTGTCGCGGCTCTTATCGCATATCTGAACGTTCAGCTCGCGCCGCAGATCACGCGCCACGGCGTTCTCGTCGAAGTCTACGGCGAGGGCATACTCATCCTCGGCGACAGCGGAGTCGGCAAGAGCGAGACTGCCATTGAGCTTATCAAAAGAGGACACAGATTCATCGCGGACGACGCGGTCGAGCTTAAAAAAGTTTCTGCGAAAACGATAGTCGGCTCGGCGCCCGACCTCATCAAATACTACATCGAGCTGCGCGGCATCGGAATCGTCGACGTCAGACGCATTTTCGGTATGGGCTCGGTCAAGGAGACCGAAAAGGTCGACATGATAATCAAGCTCGAGCAGTGGCAGGACGGCAAGATGTACGACCGCTTCGGACTCGACACGGAGTACACGGACATCATGGGGATAAAGATCCCGACGACGGTCGTCCCCGTTAAGCCCGGACGAAATCTCGCCGTTATCATCGAGATCGCGGCGATGAACAACAGACAGAAGAGAATGGGTTACAATACGGCGGAGGAATTCAACCGCAAGCTTATGGAGCTGAGCGGAGAGACCACGTCGATGTAATAAACACAAAGTAGCGAAGCAATAACTGAATAACAGAGTAGGTAAGCGCGCGTCAAGTGCCGGCGGGACGGGGAGTTGTCCGCCGGACGAAGGCACGTTTCACTTGTGAAAACGTGCTGCGGTGCGCTGTCCGCATCCCGCTGTGACAGATACGACACACTCTCGTGTATGTTAAGCGGAAAGACTTATTGTTCTCCGTTACGCGCACGGGAGGTATTTTTATGAAGAAAAACCTGCATCTGAGACGGCTCTGCTGTCTCGCACTCCTGACGGCTGTCGAGATCGTGCTGAACAGATTCTGTTCGATCAACACGTCCGCGCTGAAGATCGGCTTCTCGTTCGTGCCGATCGTCGTCGCCGCGTCGGTCTTCGGCCCGCTCGGAGGCGCCGTTTCGTACGGTCTTGCCGACCTGATCGGCGCGATCCTGTTCCCGATCGGGACTTATCATCCGGGATTTACCGTCTGTGCTGCCCTGATGGGCTTCACTTACGGGATCTTCCTCTGCACTCCGAACAAGTGGAGCGGAAAATTTGCCCTCAAATGGAAGAAGATAAGGTTCTTCCCGAACGTCATCGTTCCCGCGGTGGTGAACAACCTCGTTTTCGGGCTCGTCATCAACACCTGCTGGGTGGCGATGCTGTACGGCTCGAAGACGTACTTCGGCTGGTTTGTCTACCGCCTGCCCGAGTACGCGGTGCTCATTCCGCTGAACGTCGTTCTCATCCCGCTTCTGCTGAAGCTGAGTGACGAACTGAAGCGCCAGCTTGACAGAATATGAGATGAGGGAAATATGAACTACACGGAAGCACTTGAATACATACACTCCTTCGACTGGATGGGCTCGAAACCGGGACTTTCCCGCATCACGGAGCTTTGCCGTCTCATAGGCGACCCGCAGAAGGAGCTTAAGTTCATCCACGTCGCCGGCACGAACGGCAAGGGCTCGTTCTGCAAGATGATCTCGTCGGTCTTCACCGAGGCAGGTTACAAAACGGGGCTTTTCACGTCCCCGTACGTCGTCTGCTTCAACGAAAGGATTCAGATCGACTCCGAGATGATCCCCGACGAAAAGCTCGCGGAGGTCGTCTCGTTCGTTAAAGACTATGCCGAAAAGATGGAAGATCACCCGACGGAATTCGAGCTGATAACCGCTGTGGGACTCGAGTATTTCAGACGGGAAAAGGTCGATATCGTCGTTTTCGAGGCGGGACTCGGCGGAAGATTCGATTCCACAAACGTGATAGGATCCTCCGAGCTTTCGGTCATCACGGGAATTGCGCTCGACCACACGGCGATCCTCGGAGATACTCATGAGAAGATCGCGTGGGAAAAGGCGGGCATCATCAAAAAAGGCTGTCCCGTGCTCATCGGCGAGGTGCCGGAGTCGACTCACGCGGTGTTCGAGGCCGAAGCGTCTGATTCGCCCGTCATCTATTGCGACTACTCGAGGATCGGAAACGCGGAGACGTCCTTCGGCGGCACGGAATTCGATATTTCGCCTTACGGCCGCGTACGTCTTTCTCTCCTCGGCGAATATCAGACGAGAAACGCGGCGCTCGTGCTGACGGCGGCGGAGATACTCAAAGAAAAATACGGCCTCACCGACGACGCGATCCTCCGCGGCATCGGAAAGGCAAAGTGGCCCGCGCGCTTCGAGGTCATCTGCGAGTCCCCGCTCACCGTGTACGACGGAGCACACAATCCGCAGGGCATCGCGGCGGCAGTCAGAAACATAAAGCTCTTTTTCGGCGGCGTGAAGCCCGTGGCACTCATGGGAGTCATGGCGGATAAGGCGCACGGCGAGATGACGGCATCCCTCGCACCGCTTTTCGAGTCGGTCCACACGGTGCGCCCCGCAAACCCGCGCGCAATGTCGCCCGAAGCACTTGCCGGTGAATTTGCCGCTCACGGAGTGGCGGCAATTCCGCACGAAACGCTCGAAGAAGGCGTATTTGCGGCGATGAGAGAGGCGGACGTGAAGGGACTTCCTCTGATGGCGCTCGGCTCGCTCTACATGTATGCCGACGTGAAGAGGGAAGTCGCCTCATATTCTGAAAAGAGGTAATTTCATATGAAAAAGATCATAATTTCGGCATTTGCCTTAATTCTGGTCCTGACGTCCTGCTCCGCGGGAACGCTTTTCGGCGGCTCCGCGAAGGATTACATGGGAGAAGAAGTGACGGGCGAGGTCGCGCGGGACAGCGCTCTGTGGCGGGAGCTTGAGGACATGCTCTGCATGCTGACGGTAAACAGCGCGGAGCTGCCCGAGTTCGACAGCATGAGCGACTCGGTCGAGCTTTGCCACGACAGCCTGCTCAACTATATGTTCGGCAGAGGGTACAGCAAGTACTCCGGCGATCACGACATGATCGAAAAGATCGAAAAATACTACCCCGGGTACGACGTCATCTGTGCGATACCTCAGGCGGATTTCGAGTCCGAGATGTACCGCTGCTTCGGCGGAAGCGTGAAGATCACGCACAGGAGCTCGACTCTGTTCAGGTATCTTGAGGCGGCGGAGGTCTACGTCCCGGTGACGGCTCCCATAAGCGGAGAGGTCGACATCGTGCTCGACACGGCGGAGGAGACGAAAAGCTCGTACAGGCTGACCTTCACCTGCTCGGCGGGAGAAAAGAAGCTCGGATACTGCGCCGTGCTCGTGAAACGCGACGACGGGACCTTTTATTTCGACGCGGTACTCAAAAAGTGAAAATAGGGCAGAGCGATCTGCCTTTTTCCTTTGGGCAACCTGCACATAAAAAACACTTCAAATACTACATGATGCACAAAGGATTTGTTTGAAAAAACGCTTGAAAATATATACGAATTATAGTATAATGATATAAAGCGTGCCGACGGAGAGGCATGCGCGTTTTGATTTTTGAAAAAATTATCCAAGTAAGGAGTTTTTATATGGCAGACTACAAAACAGACAGCATTCGCAACATAGTTCTGATGGGTCATGGAGGAAGCGGCAAAACGTCGATCGCCGAGGCTATGCTTTTCGCAACCAAGGCAATAGATAGAATGGGCAAAACGACTGACGGCAACACCGTTTGCGACTACGACCAGGACGAGATCAGAAAGGGCTTCTCGCTCACGCTTTCTCTCGCTCCCGTTATCTGGAAGAACACGAAGATCAACGTGATCGACACCCCCGGTTTCCTCGACTTCAAGGGCGAGGCTCTCCAGGCAGTCCGCGCGGCTGACGCTGCAGTCATCACGGTAGACGCAAAGAGCGGCCTTGAGGTCGGTGCTGAGCTCGCATGGGAAATGGCATGCGACGAGAATATCCCGAAGGCGTTCTTCATCAACAAGTGCGACGACGCAGACGCTGACTTCGACAGAGTCTTCACACAGCTCTCCGACGAATTCGGCACGTCCGTCTGCCCCGTATTCGTTTCCGCAGGCAACGGCAAGATGATCGACCTCATCGACATGAAGGCGTTCACCTACGACGCAAAGGGCAACAGAACCGAGACCGCCATGACCGACGATCTCCAGAGCGTCGCTGCAAATTACAGAGACAAATTCCTCGAGGCTATCTCCATGACGAGTGAAGAGCTCCTCGAGAAGTACATGATGGAAGAAGAGATCACCCGCAAGGAAGCGTCCGACGCTCTCCACAGCGGAATCGCCGACGGCTCCATCGTTCCCGTTTACTGCGGCTCCGCAGTCAACCTCTGGGGCATCATCGCCCTCATGGACGCAGTTGTCGAATCCTTCCCGAACCACATGGTCAAGAAGACCGAGACTATCATCCGCGACGGCAAGGAAGAGAAGCTCGAGATCAAGGCTGACGCCGCACCGAGCGTCTTCGTATTCAAGACGATCGCCGACCCGTTCGTAGGTAAGATGTCCTTCTTCAAGGTCATGAACGGTACTCTTAACAAGGATACCGCACTCAAGAACATCACGACGGGCAAGGACGAGAAGTTCGCTCACATCATGACGATCCGCGGCAAGAAGCAGACCGAAGTCGACGTTCTCAACTGCGGCGACATCGGCGTTGTGACGAAGCTCACGGCTACCAACACCAACGACACTCTCACCACGGGTGAAGAGTTCGAATACAGAAAGATCGTCTTCCCGCGTCCGTACATGGAAAAGGCTATCGTTCCCGCAGCAAAGGGCGACGAAGACAAGATCTCCACGGGTATCCAGAAGATCCTCGAAGAGGACCCGACGATCCGTTACGAGAACAATGCCGAGACAAAGCAGATGACCATCTTCGGTATGGGCGACATGCACCTCGACATCCTCATCTCCAGAATGAAGAACCGTTACGGCACGGCAATCCTTCTCGAAGAGCCCCGTATCGCTTACCGCGAGACGATCAAGGGACGCTCCGACGTCGAAGGCAAGCACAAGAAACAGTCCGGCGGTTCCGGTCAGTACGGTCACGTCAAGATGCGTTTCTCACACGGTGAGGAAGAGGGACTTACGTTCACGCAGTCCGTTGTCGGCGGTACTGTTCCGAAGGGATACTACCCGGCAGTTGAAAAAGGACTTCTCGAGGCTATGACGAAGGGCGTTCTCGCCGGATATCCCGTTGTCAACCTCGCGGCTGACCTGTACGACGGTTCTTACCACCCCGTTGACTCGAACGAAATCTCCTTCAAGCTCGCTGCAAAGCTCGCTTACAAGGAAGGTCTCCCGAAGGCCAACCCCGTTATCCTCGAGCCGATCGGAACGCTGAAGGTCTGCGTACCCGGCGACCTCGTCGGTGACGTCATGGGCGACCTCAACAAGAGACGCGGCAGAGTGCTCGGCATGAACCCGTACGAAAAGAAGAGCGGCTACCAGATCGTCGAGGCTGACGTTCCGAAGGCTGAAATGTCCGACTACACGATCGTTCTCAGAGCTATGACTCAGGGACGCGGCAGATACGACTTCGACGTTGACAGATACGAAGAGGTACCCGGCAACATCGCTCAGAAGATCATCGCAGAGTCCAAGAACAACGAAGAATAATTTACAAAAAAGCACCGCGAAAGCGGTGCTTTTTGGAGGGAAAATATGAAAGTTGCACTTTTAGGTGATTCCATCAGACTTCAGGGCTACGGTCTTAAGGTACCGGAGCTTCTCGGCAAAGACTTTGAGGTCTGGCAGTCGGAGGACAACGGCAGATTCTCGAAATACACGCTTCGCATGCTGTACGAGCAGAGAAACGTACTGAACGAATGTGACGTGATCCATTGGAACAACGGTCTGTGGGACGTGTGCCGTTTCTCGGACGACTGCCCGTTCTCGACGGAGACGGAATACGTCGAAAATATGCTGAGGATCGCAAAGACTCTGCTCGCGACCGGCGCGAAGGTCATCTTCGCGACCACGACTCCGGTCTCGCCGAAGAATCCGGAGATCAAAAACTCCACCGTCGGAAGATATAACTCTCTGATCGTGCCCGAGCTTGAAAAACTCGGCGTGATAATCAACGATCTCTATACTACGATCGCCGCCGATATCGACAGATATATCTGCGACGACCTCATCCACCTCTCAGATGAAGGCATCGACCTCGCGGC
>JAKSPW010000039.1 GCA_024404435.1 Clostridia bacterium
GTAGTCCTTTACGTAGTTGGAACAGGTAAGTTCTACCCTTTATGACCATTCGGGTGCTTTCAGGTGCTTGCCGGTCGATATGTGTCAGATTGGGTCGATTCGTCCGCGAATCGCATTCGTTCCTCGGGTCCGTAATCTTATTCCGGACCATATCTCAAAGAACTTTGGAAAAAAGGAAAAAGCTTAACGGGAAGTTAAGCTTTTCTTTTTTCGGCAAAATGGGTCCGGCGTAATATCAATCAAACATTTCAAGGAAAAAGATACCGTCCTCGTTTACGGTGAATTCTTTGCCGTAGAGGTAGGCAAGAGTTTCGCTCCTCGAGCGGAAGACGAGCTTGTACGAGCAGAGCGCCTGATACTTGTAGCCGAGGCGGCGGTCGTCCGCGTTGACTCCGTACTTGCCGTCTCCGAGAAGCGGATGGCCGACGTGCGCCATGTGCGCCCTGATCTGATGCGTCCTGCCGGTCATGAGCGTGACCTCGAGCAGGGCGAGTTCGGGCTTCCTGCACGTTTTCAGCACCTTATAGCCCGTGACGATCTCCTTCGAGTTCTTCGTCGGCTTGTCGGTGATCTTCACGGTGTTGGTCTTATAATCTTTTGTGAGGTACGCGCGGAGCGTCGTTTCCTTCTTTTCGGGAATGCCGTGCACGGCGCAGAGGTAGTATTTTCCGATCTCGCGGGCGCGGATCGCCTCGTTCACGGCGCGGAGCGCCGCTGCGTTCTTCGCGGCGATCACGATGCCGCCCGTATTGCGGTCGATGCGGTTGCAGAGCGCGGGCGCGAAGGAGTTTTCGTCCTCCGGCGAATACTCGCCCTTTGAGACGAGATACGATTTTATCGCGAAGATGAGTGTCTCTCTTTCCGCTTCGGCGGCGCGATTTCTGTCTCCCTCGTCGCCCGTGTGGACGAGTACGCCCGGCTTCTTGTTCACGAGAAGCAGGTTTTCGTCCTCATACACGACGTCGAGCGGGATGTCCGCCTTCGAGTACTCGACGCTTGCCGCCTCTGAGGAAAAGAACTCGTCCGGGATATACATCTCGACGAGGTCTCCCGCCTCGAGCTTCTGCTTTTCCTCGGCGCGGTGACCGTTCACCTTTATCCGCTTCTTGCGGATAAACTTGTACATAAGGGACGTGGGCAGTCCCCGGACGGTTTTCGTGATGAACTTGTCCAGTCTCTGCCCACTGTCGTTTTCGTTTATTGTGAAGCTCTTCATTACTTCGTTCCGAAGAGTCTGTCGCCTGCGTCGCCGAGGCCCGGCACGATGTAGGCGTTCTCATTCAGATGATCGTCGAGAGCCGCTGCGTAGATGTCAACGTCGGGATGTCTTGCCTGAAGAGCCTCGACACCTTCGGGAGCTGCCACGAGGCAGAGAAGGTTGATCTGGTTTGCGCCTCTCTTCTTGAGCATGTCGATGGCGTCTGCAGCCGAGCCGCCCGTTGCGAGCATCGGGTCGCAGAGGATGACGAATCTCTCTTCGATGTCTGCGGGGAGCTTGCAGTAGTATTCTACGGGCTGATGCGTTTCGGGATCGCGGTACAGACCGATGTGGCCGACCTTTGCGACGGGAACGAGGCTGAGGATACCCTCGACCATGCCGAGGCCTGCTCTGAGGATCGGGACGATGGCAAGCTTCTTGCCGCCGATGATGCCTGTTTTCATCTTCGTGATGGGGGTTTCGATCTCTATTTCCTCGAGAGGAAGGTTTCTCGTGATCTCATAGCCCATGAGCATTGCGATCTCGTTGAGAAGCTCGCGGAAGTCCTTGCTTCCGGTGTCCTTCTGTCTCATGATCGTGAGCTTGTGGGTGATCAGCGGATGATTCATAACGTGGAATTTTTCTTTATTCATAAGTGCCCTTTCGTTTTTCCGAAACGCTTCGGAAGGCCTCGCGGAGATGTGATTTGCGGCACGCCGCGCCCCGCTTCGACCGGCAGATTCTTTTTTCAACAATATTATACTCTATCGCAGAGAAAAATACAAGAGAAAAAGAAGCAAAAAAGAGAATTGATCGCCCTGATAATTGACACGCCCCCGAAAATGTGATAATATATATTCGGTAAAATAGTTATTCTGCCGCAGTGTCGGCTTTTTGAGGAGGGGGAACGGTATGTTCGATATTCACTGTCACATACTGCCGCGTGTCGACGACGGCTCCGGCTCCCCCGAGATCTCTCTCGCAATGGCGGCGTGTGCGGCTCACGACGGGATAAAGGCCGTCGTCGCGACACCGCACCTTGAAGTGCCCGACAGAGAGGCGGCAGAGCTTTTCTCATCGAGATTAAGCGAGCTCCGGCGCGCCGCGGAGGAAAGGGAAATCCCGCTGAAGATCCTGCCCGGCGCCGAGCTTCTCGGAAGCACGGACCTTGCAGACGCTCCGATAGAACGGTTTACCCTGAACGGCACGAAATACCTCCTCGTCGAGTTCTTTCCGGACGATTTCCCCGAGAGGGTGATCTACGTCCTCGAAAGCGTGAGGGAAAGAGGCTTCGTCCCGGTCGTGGCGCATCCCGAGAGATACGACTTCGTCGCGGACGATCCCGGCATATGCGAGGAGTTCAAGGACCTCGGATGCCTCATACAGCTCACGACGCAGAGCGTCGTCGGTGACTTCGGCAGAACGTGCGCGCGCGTTTCGGCTTCTCTCATCGAATGGGGACTTGCGGACGTAGTCGCAAGCGACGCTCATTCCGACAGATGGAGACGGCCGGTCCTTTCGGAGGCTTGCGCATACGTCGGCGCGAGATACGGCGAAGAGCTCGCCGCAAGGCTTTTTATCAAAAATCCGCTTGCCGTCATAAACGGCGAAAACATATAGGGCTTGTCCCAATTTGGAGTAAATTATGAGAACACTCAGAATCGGTATTACGGCAGTATTTCTTCTGGCGCTCGTCGCCTTTGCCGCAGTTTTCCTTCTCGGAACGGGGAAGACGGACTCCTCCGCTCCCGTGATCACGGCGGATGCGGACACGGTCTCGGTCTCCGTCGGTGACGACGGCTCTGCCCTTCTTGCGGGGCTGACCGCCGCGGACGCAAAGGACGGCGACCTGACTGATAAGATCTACGTCGACTCGAGATCCGGCATCGAGAACGGTAAGGTCAGAGTGACCTTCGCCGTCTGCGACAGCGACAACAACGTCGCCAAATTCGCCCGCACGGTCGAATATACCGACTACAAGCCGCCGATGATCTATCTGAAGCAGCCCCTCAGATTTTCGAACAGAGAAAAGTTTTCGGTGCTCGACTCTTTCGGAGCGGAGGACGTCTTCGACGGAGATATTTCTTCAAAGATCAGGCTGACCGCCTCCGACATCACGGCAAGGTCGGTCGGCGAGTACTCCGTGACGGTCGACGTTACGAATTCGCTCGGAGACCGCACCGAGCTCCAGACGGAAGTATTCATAGATTCCTACTCGGCATACAGGCCGACGATAAATCTGAAGGATCCGTACGTGACAGTCCCCGTCGGCGGCACGCTTCCGGATCTTAACGCCTGCGTTTCTTCTGTCACGGGCGCCGGCGGAAGCGGCACCGTTGAGAACCCCTCCGTGGTGATCGACTCGAGAAACGTCGACGTGAACACGCCCGGAGCGTACACGGTAACGTTCTCGTACGTTCCCGAGGGAGAAGCAAAGTCCGAAGCAAACACGGCTGAAGCCACGCTCGTGGTCATCGTCAGATAACGGAGGTCGCTGTGGAAAGAATCAGAAAGAAAAAGGCGGAGAAAAAAGTCGATCTGCGCGAAATCGGCGCGGATCTCCTTAAAAACCTCCCGTTCATCATCCTCGGTGCTCTCGCCGCCGCGCTTGCCGCATTCGTCATAACGAAGCTCACCTACACCCCCGAATATACGGCGAAGGCATCCTTCTACGTCAGAGCGATCGACAACGCCAACCTCACTCAGGCGGGATATTCCTCCGCCACAAAGCTCGCCGTGGCGTATGCGGAGGTCATCTCGGACCCGATCGTCAACGATAAGCTTTCGGAGGAAACGGGCGAAGATCTCGACGACGTCGTCTTCAAGGCGAGCGAGATCGAATCGACTCACATAATCGAGGTCAGCGCCGTCGCTCCGACTCCGCAGAGAGCGTACGACTGCCTGTGCATACTTGTTGACAACTACGGCGTCATCACGAACTACGTCTCGAAGACGATGACGATCCTCCCCGAGACGATGCCGACGACACCGACTTCACCGTCCAACCTGTACTCGATGAAGCGAAACGTCGCGATCGGCGGGCTTGCCGGACTTTTGATAAGCGCCGCGCTCTTCGCGCTCCTGTCGTTCTTCAGCGACACGATAAACACGGAAGCGGAGCTTGAGGAAAGGCTCGACGTAAAGGTATTCGGCTCGATCGTCGACGGCTCGGCATACAAAAAGAAATCCGACGCGAAGGTACTTCTCATTTCGGACAAATCGACTCCGTTTGAATTCTCCGAGAATATCAGGCGTATCGCCGCGCGCGTCGAAAGGCTTACGCGCGAAGGCGTGAAAAGCGTGATGATCACTTCCTTCGGCTCAAACGAAGGCAAGAGCACGATCGCCGCGAACATCGCGATGGCGATCGCGGAAAGCGGACGGAGCGTGCTCCTCATCGACTCCGACTTCAGAAACCCCTCGCAGTACCGCATTTTCGACCTTGAAAAGGAAGGAAAAGCGGGATTCTCCGAACTTCTGAACGGAGAGGTCACCTTTGGCGAGGCGGTAGTCAGAAGAAACAAGAATTTCCACATTCTTCCCGTATACAGATTCGTTAAGGAATCGACCGAAATTATCGGCTCGGAAAAATTCGACAGAGTCATGGACGAGCTGAAGACACAATACGACCTGGTGATCGTCGATACGCCTCCCACGGCGTTCGTCGCGGACGCGGAGATCGTCTCCGGCAAGTGCGACGCTTCACTCCTGATCGTATATAAGGACACCTGCTCCGCATCGAGCATCCTCGGCGCAGTCGAGGCCCTTGAGGGGGCAAAGTCGAAGTTCTGCGGAGGCATCTTCAACGGGGCGTCGCCGAACTCAGGCAGAAGGATCGGCCGATCCCGGTATTACGGAAAAGGATATTACGGCTACGGAAAACACAGTTAAGGTCATCGCCGATGCGCCAAGCGCAAGTCTCAATCCCCGATGTCCGTGGAGCCCGAAAGGCTTCTGAAAGAAAGACAAATGAGCGAAAAAATCGAGAGAAACGCTGTCGTCGACGACAGCGAAGAGGAAATAGATCTTTCCGAGCTCTTCCGGTATTTCAAGGAAGGCTGCCGGAGATTCCTGATCTATCTGCCGATAATCGCCGTCGTGCTGACGGTTTTCGGCTGCGTGATCGAGAAAAAGGCCTACGTTCCGAAATATTCGACGAAGATCACCGTTGCCGTGAGCTCTCCCCTGACGGATACCTTTGACGACGGCACCGGCACGAAGATATCGAACTATTCGAGTGCGAACGACGGGCAGCTTCAGGCCGCTTTCGTGGAGATCGTGAATTCCGGCCTCTTTTCGAGAAATATCTCAAATGAGCTCGGAGAGGCAAAGCTGAACGCCACGATCAGGGCGGAGCGGGTCGGCGAGGAGTCGAACTACGTCAACATCACCGTCTCGTCGAAGGGCGGAGACCCGACTTACCCCGAGCAGGTCATCGATCTCATCGAGCCGACCTTCATCTCCATGGTGGGAGACACTCTCGGACCGGTCAGCGTGCAGAATTTCACCCCGGGCGGCAGCAGCACTCCCGCGGAAAGCAATTCGCTCGCACTCATGATCGTTAAATACTGCATCATTTCCGTCCTCATCTGGCTCGTGATCGTCCTCGTCTATTCTCTGACGAGAGACCGTGTCCTTTCGAGAGAGGATATGAATCTGAAGCTCGGGCGCTCGCCCATGGCGGTCATCCCGCCGTCGGGCAGAAGAAGCGACGCGGTCAGACAGGGACTGGAGCTTAAGAACAAGAATACCAACCCGATGTTCGCCGAATCCGTCAAGCTCCTCGCCGCTAAAATGACGCCGAAGAGCGATGAGGGCGGCCGCGTCTGCATGTTCACGAGCGCAAACCCGGGCGAGGGCAAGACGACGGTCAGCATCAACGTCGCCTGCGCGGCTGCCATGAAGGGCAAGAAGGTCGTGCTCGTCGACGGAGACCTGAGACGTCAGGACGTCAGAAACATTCTTGATATCAAAAAGCCGACCTGCGGCATCGTCGAGTTCGCATCGGGCGCGGTCAAAAAATCCGAATTTATGTATTACGACGAAAGATTTCCGTTCTGCGTCGTATCGGGCAGCGCCACGACCGACTATCCGGCTGAGATCATCCACTCCAAGCGCATTGACAGCATGTTCGGCGTGCTGAAGGAAATGTTCGACGTGATCATCGTGGATACGCCTCCGTGCGCCGTGATCAGCGACGCCGTGGCGATGGCGAAGTATGCGGACGACGTGTTCTTCATAGTCCGCGAGGATTATTCCGAGGTTAAGGAAATAAATCAGGCTCTCGAAAACATGGCGCCCGTGAAGGACGTCACCGGCTTCGTTCTCAACGTGTCCGAATCGGATCAGGGCAGAGTCGCATACGGAAGATACGGCAAATACGGCTACGGCAAGTACGGACGTTATGGCAAGTACGGATACGGAAAGTACGGTCATTACGGTTACGGTAAGTACGGCTACGGCTACGGCTCCCACGAGGAAGAAAAAGAAGAAAAAGAATAAAAAACGCCGCGAAAGCGGCGTTTTTATATGAATTCGTTTCCGCTTGCGGAAACGCACCTGTTCTTTTTCCTCTTCATACTGAGTCATCCGAAGGATGACTCAGCATGAGATCCCTATACTGCTGAACAAAAAAGACACCCGAATGGGTGTCTTTTGTTCAGCGGTATAGGGATTCGAACCCCAACATACAGAGTCAGAGTCTGCTGTGCTACCTTTACACAATACCGCTACAACGCTACATATTATAGCAAACAAAATCTTCTTTGTCAAGCCTTTTTGCCAAAAAAATTTCGCTTCGCTTTTTTATTGTTTACTGCTTTTGCGCCGATATTCACTTTTTGCTTTTTTTGTGTTATAATTGTTATATAAAACGGAGGTATGACATGACCATCGAAGAAAAAATCGAAAAAATGCAGAGCGGAGAGACATATCTCCCGACTGACGAAGACATAATGGCACTTCAGCTCGACTGCCTTGAAAAGCAGTACGATTTCAACCTGACGCGTCCGCACGAGCTCGAGCGCAGGGCGGAGCTTCTCCGCGAAATGTTCGCGGAGATCGGTGAAGACTGCTACGTCGAGCCGCCGCTTCACGCAAATTGGGCGGGCAGGCACGTCCATTTCGGGCGGAACGTCTACGCGAACTTCGGGCTGACGCTCGTTGACGACGCGCCGATCTACGTCGGAGACTACACGAAATTCGGTCCCAACGTGGTGATCGCGACCGCCTCTCATCCGCTCGATCCCGAGCTGCGCGAGAAGGCGTATCAGTCGAACAGGCCGGTTAAGATCGGCAGATGCTGCTGGCTCGGCGCCGGCGTGATCGTTCTCCCCGGCGTGACCATCGGAGACGGTGCCGTGATCGGCGCGGGCAGTGTCGTGACTCACGACATCCCCGCGAACGTCGTCGCCGTCGGCAATCCCTGCAGGGTAATAAAGAGCGTAAAGTGACGGCCAGATGAGAAAAGGAAAGGTTTATATGAAACGGATAACGGGATTTTTTCTCTGCATTATCATAGCCGTCGGCCTCGTCACCGTCCCCGCGCACACGTCGGACTATGACGGCCGTTATTGCCGAACGGCACTTGCGGAGCTCCCGAAGGGAGACGCGCTCTGCTATGCGTACGACGCGATGCTCACGGGCTTTCTCGCGCTTGACGGAAAGATTCCGCTCGACGTGGAGCGCGGGCTCACCTACGACGACGTCGTCACGGTGGCGGAGGCTCTGCGGAGCGACTGTCCCGAGCCCTTCTGGCAGGCAGACGGTTTTTCGGTGTCCCTGAAGAGCGACGGCAGAGTCAGCGGCATCACGCCGAACTATGTCCACACGGCTGCCGAGGCAGAAGCGATGACGGCCCTCATGTCGCGGGAGGCCGATGAGATATGCGCTCTCGTTCACGGCACGGACGAGATGCAGATCGCGCTCGAACTCCACGACGCGCTCGCGCGTCGTGTGACGTACAACGAGGGCGAGGACGCGCACAACGCCTACGGCGCGCTCGTGAGAGGAGTCGCGGTCTGCGAGGGCTCCGCCCGCGCTTCTCAGTACCTGCTCCGCCGATTCGGCGTCGAGTCCGCAGTCGTAATCGGAGACAGCCGCGGCGGTGCTCACGCATGGAACCTCGTGTGCATCGACGGAGCGTGGGTGAACGTCGACGTGACGTGGGACGACGCGGGGGACAAGCTTTTTCACAGATACTTTGCCGTGAACGACGCGGTGATAAACGAGGATCACACGCGGGACGCCACGGCTTACGCGCTTCCCGCCTGCGTCGGGGAGGAGTATCCGTATTTCAAGGAAGGTTACAACCGCTTCGGGACGTTCTCCGTCGACACGCTTGCGGCTCTCATGTCGGAAAACTTCGTGTCGGGGACAGCCTACGCGGAGTTCCTTGTCGGCGACTCCGACGCCTTCGCCGTATGGCTGTCGGGGCATTCGCGCGATCTGATGAGTGCGCTCGGGATGACGGGCAGCGTTTCATACGCCACGTCCGCGCTCGAGGGAGAGATGCATCTCACCTTCGGCTCGCACAAGCATACCGCGGGAACGTCTGACGGAAAGGCTGCGACGTGCACGGAGGACGGCTACGCCGGAAATTACTACTGCACCTCGTGCGGAGCACTGTTCTCCGACGCGGCATGCTGCTTCGTCATCGACGACCTCGCCGCGTGGAGAGCGACCGACGGGCGAGTCGCGGCTTCGGGGCACAATTGGGACGGCGGCACCGTCGTCACCGAGCCGACCGAGACCGAAAAGGGAGTCATGCGTTTCACCTGCACGGAGTGCGGCGCGGAGCGGGACGGGGAGATCCCCGTTAAGGAGAAAGAACCCGGTCCCGTCGAACCGACAAAGACGTTCATTGACGTGAGTGAGACCTCGTGGTTCAAGGGAGCCGTCGACTACGTCGTGA
>JAKSPW010000004.1 GCA_024404435.1 Clostridia bacterium
GAGATGGACGTCTTGCAGTGCGGGCACCAGTTGATGATGCGCTCGCCGCGGTAGATGAGTCCCTTTTCGTAGAGCTGTACGAACACCTTGCGGACTGCCTCGGAGCAGCCCTCGTCAAGGGTGAATCTCTCTCTTGTCCAGTCGCAGGAGGAGCCGAGCTTCTTGAGCTGCTCGATGATCCTTCCGCCGTATTTCTTTCTCCATTCCCAGGCGCGCTCGAGGAATGCCTCACGGCCGATGTCCTCTTTCGTGATGCCCTCTTTGCGCATTGCCTCGACGATCTTCGCTTCCGTTGCGATGGAGGCGTGGTCGGTTCCGGGCACCCAGAGGGTGTTGAAGCCCTTCATCCTCTTGTAACGGATAAGGATATCCTGAAGGGTGTTGTCGAGTGCGTGGCCCATGTGGAGCTGTCCCGTGATGTTCGGAGGCGGAATAACGATCGTGAAGTGATCGGCGTCGTCACGTCCGTTCGGAGTGAAGCAGCCGTCGTTTACCCACGAGTTGTAGATCCTTTCCTCGAAATCGGCGGGATTATAGGTTTTTGCGAGTTCTTTTCTCATTTTATCTATATCCTTTCGGTTTGTTTATTCTTTCGGAGTGAAGTTCTGCCTGCGGCAGAGTGAAGTGCCGCCTGCGGCGGCGTGAAGTTTTGCCTTCGGCAAAGTGAAGTATTTTGCCGCGGTGCGGCAAAAAGATAAAAAATCGTCCTGACGTATCAGGACGATTTTTTCGCGGTACCACCTGACTTCACGCGTAATGCGTGCAGCTCATGTTTCCTTAACGCGGAACACGGCGCGGACTACGTTTCACCCGCGCGGCTCTGAAGCGACTTCACGGGGGCTTGTCTGCGGCGCTCTCACCTTCCGCCGCTCTCTTTGAGACTGCATTCTCGCTACTGCTCTTCGTTATTGCCTTTTAACAGGATTAGTATAGCACCGCGAGAGGTTTTTGTCAAGGGGGGATAATTAATAATGAATGATGAATAATGAATAATGAATATTTTCGGATCATTTCCGCCTCGGCGGAAATGTACATTGTAAAAGCTTAAGGCTTAAGGCTTAAGGCTCTAAATGCCAAATCCCCCTTGACCTTCGGGCGAAACTGTGCTATCATTGAGTTGGCGCAAAAGCACAAATATTCTTCTTGTGAGGTAACTATGGAAAATCTCAAATACAACACTCCCGTCGTGAAAAGCACGTTCACCGAAAAAGAATATCCTCTCGTGACCGACGCGGACGTTTACGTCTCTGTTTCGGGCGACGACTCCGCAGACGGATCGTTTGCTCATCCCGTGAGGACTTTTGAGGGTGCCCGCGATCTCGTCAGAAAAAAGAAAAAGACGGCAAAGGGCGAGATCAGGGTCGCGTTCATGGCAGGAGAGTACGGCAGGCTCGAGGGACTTTCTCTCACCGCCGAGGACGCCGGCACGGAAGAGACACCTATAAAATACTGCAAGTACGGCGACGGAGATGTCGTTTTCGACAACGGACTGTCCCTCTTCGGAAAGGACTTCAAAAAGCTTTCTGACGGCGAAAAGGCTCTTTTCCCCGAAAAGGCCGCAGATCATATAAGGAAGCTTTCTCTTGACTCCGTTTTCCCCGACGGTATGCCGGAGGACGTCAAGATCTTCGGCGGAGACAAGCCGATCTGGGAGGCGAGATTCCCGAACAAGAACGACGGCAGAGACGTTTACATGAAATTCATGCTTCAGGTGTTTGAGAACAAGAAAAACATTTACGACCCGAGGCTGAAGATCCTTTCTCCTCTCACCGGACAGCTTGAAAAGATCGCGGACTTCACGGACGTGAAGCTCGTCGGATATATCATGTACGGCTGGAGAGTCAATTCGTTCTATATAGACTCGTACGACAAGACGACGCATATCATGGAGTTCGACCGCGAGAGGCTTCCCTCCGACTTTTATACAGGTGCTGCGGGAGCCGGAATCCGCACGCCGCAGATGCCGCTCGACGAGGTCTATCTGTCGAACGCGCCGGAGCTCCTCGACGACAACGGCGAGTACTGGTACGACAAGAAGAACAACGTGATCTACGTTTACGAGCCCGTCGAGGAGTATACGATCGGTCTCGGCGGAAAGTTCGCGTCTCTTGAGGGCGCGGATTACGTGACGTTCGAGGGACTTACGTTCAAAAACAACACGGACACGGCGATCACCTGCACGGATTCCGCTCACGTGACCTTCGACGGAGTGAAGATGAGCGGCGTCGCCGCCTGCATCACCGCTTCCGGGAATTCTGACTTCTTCACCGTCAGAAACAGCGAGTTCGAGAGATTCATCGGCTGCTGCATCAGGCTTGCGCCGACGAGACACCGCACGACGCTCGAGTCGAACCACATGGTGGTCGACAACAACTACGTCCACGACTTCGGCGACTCGACGAGATTCAACAATCAGGCTGTAGCCGACGGAGCGATCGGCTCGGTCATCTCGCACAATTTCTTCAAGACGAGCCCGAACGGAGCAGTTAACCTCGGAATGCTCTCGACCGTCGAGTACAACGTCTTCGACAACCTCATGACATGCACGCAGGACTACGGCATCGTCTACACGTGGGAAGCGATCTCGACCGCAAGGCAGAATCACATCAGATACAATCTGTTCACGAACATGTGCGGCGGCCAGACGTACGGAAACTACATCGACGATTTCTCACAGGATCAGTACATCTACGGCAATATTTTCTATAAGTGCGGTGCGTGCGGAGTCATGCTCCACAATGCGCGCAACTGCTTCGTCTACGACAACTTCTTCTACGGCTGCGGCATGAACTCCAACGGCTACGGCTACTATAAGGACGGCGGCGTTCAGGAGGGACTTCTGCCCGACGGCACGGGCTGGGAGGCCGAGTTCGAAAGATACTACCGCGGACGCATCAACGAGGGCGAGGAAGGGTATGAGGTCTGGAAGGCTCAGTTCCCGTCTCTCTACGAGCTCGAGCCGGACGTTGAACATCCGGAGAACTACAACAGCTTCTTCTGCCCGTGGAACTCGATCCACCACAATCTGCTCGTCAACGCGACCTCGAACGTCTTTAACTGCGCGACCGAAAGGCTCGGCGACGTACACGACAACGAGTGGCTCGACGACAGCGAGAACCCGTACTTTGTCGACCCGACGCGCGGCGACTACACGCTGAAGGACGGCGTTACGTTCTTTGAGATACCGTTTGAGAAAATAGGACGCTATTGAGCAAAAAAAGAAGCCGAAAGGCTTCTTTTTTTGAAGAGAAAAGAGAAGAGAGAAAAGAGAAGAGAAAAGGTACATTTCCGCCGTGGCGGAAATGAACATATCAATAATGGAGCGAAGCGAGAATTCATGACAGTCTGCCACGGCAGAGTGTCAATTCATGCTACCTGCCGCAGGCAGGTAATCGATTCATGATTTTCCATCGGAAAATCAATTCATTTTCATCGAGAGATCATAGCCAAACAAAACGGCGGGAATAATTTCTCGGTAGGGGTCGGCGCCCTCGACGACCCGAATGAATTATACAAAATCATTTTGCCTTTGGAAATGCGTTTTTGCCTTTTATTCAATTTTTCAACATAGAATTCTTTTTGTGCACGGACGGGTCGTCGAGGGCTCGGAGCACGCGCGGAGCGGTGCGACTCCCTACGGCTTGCTGAAAATATTTGTACGGCTGTCCGGGTCGTCGAAGGCGCCGACCCCTACCGTGGCTTGACTGCTGACATTAAGCGTTTCAGCCCGTCTGCCGCTTTTCTTTGACACCGTCAGCGCAAAGAAAAGCTGACAAAAGAAACGCCAATGGGGGGCTACTCGCCCCGGAGCACGCGCTTGTCGGTGCGACTCCCCGCCCCTCCTTGCCCAAAAAATGAGGGGCGAAAAACTTTTCAACTATTATAATGAACACTTTTGCCGCGGAAAAAGCGAACATAATAAAAAACGACGGGAATGGCAAGACAAAAAAGGAACTGTTTTCACAGTTCCTTTTCTTCTTCGGGTTCTTCTTTTCTCACCTTGACGGTGATCTCGAGGACTCTCTGGTTATCTGTTGACGTGACGGTGACGTCGAGATTGTCGTACGAGAACGTATCTCCCTCGACGGGCACGCGCCCTATCTGCTCCATTACCCAGCCGCTGACCGTGATCGAGTCGGATTCTTCCTCTTCTTCAAGCTCAAAGAGCTCGAACAATTCGTCGAGGTCTGCGCTGCACTTGATCTTATAAGTATCTTCGCCGATCTTGGTGAACTCTTCGATGACCTCGTCGTGTTCGTCCCAGATCTCTCCGACAAGCTCCTCGAGGATATCCTCCATCGTGACGATGCCGAGCGTGCCGCCGAACTCGTCGGTGACGACCGCGATGTGGCTCTTCGTCTTCTGAAGGAGCTTCAGGATGTCCATGATCTTCATCGTCGGCGTGACGTAAACGGGAGCTTTCATTATTTCGGAAAGCGGCTTATCCGTTATCTTCGCACCGTCGTAAAAATCCTTCTGATGTACTACGCCGATTATGTTGTCTATCGACTCTCTGTAGACGGGCAGGCGGGAGAATCCCGTGTCCGTGAACACCTGCGCGATCTCTTCCTTCGGAGTGTCCTCCGAGACCCCCTCGATATTCACGCGGGGAGTGAGGATCTCTTCCGCCTCCTGCTCGTTGAATTCAACGGCAGATCTGAGAAGCTCGCTTTCGTCACTGTCGATCTCGCCGCCTTCCTCGACGGCGTCGATGAGGGTGATGAATTCATCCGGCGTCATGCCCTTTTCCTCGGACACCTTGAAGATCTTCGAAAGAAGCTTCTTCCAGAGCGAGAAAAGGAAGTTCACGGGCGTGAGGATGAACATGAAAAAGCGGATCAGCGGAGCGGAAAAGGATGCGAACTTTTCGGGAGACTCCTTTGCGAGGCTCTTCGGGGATATTTCGCCGAAGATGAGGACGACTACCGTCGAGACTGCCGTCGCGACCGTCGCGCCGGTGCTCTCGCTCCTCATCACTTTGATGAAGAAGAGGGTTGCGAGAGACGTGAGAGTTATGTTCACGAGGTTGTTTCCGACGAGTATCGTCGAAAGAAGGCTGTCGTACTTTTCGGAAAGGTCAAGTACGCGCTCGGCTTTCCTGTCGCCCTTGTCGGCCTGGGTGCGCAGTCTCGTCTTGTTCATCGACGAGAACGCAGTCTCGGTTGCCGAGAAGTAGGCGGAAAGCATGACGAGCAGAACCATGACGATTATCGTGATAATATCGCCTGAGCTCATTTTGTCACCTCCCGTAAAGCATTGCGGGAGTTTCGGTCCTTGCGGCAGGATCGGGGAGGTTTATCCATATTCTGTGAATATGATTTCGGCAGAGCGGTATCATCCTTTCTGATCTTTGCGTCGGGTGGCCGTTTCTCTGTCGGGGACAGACGGAGCTTCAATTTACGGCTGAGCCGCACTTCCGCTGCCCGTATTTTTTTGATTATTTGAGGGCGATTGCCTCTTTTGCCTTTGCTGCGATGGATGCGGCGTCGAGTCCGAAGTAGGAGATGAGCTCCTTAGCCGGGCCGCTTCTGCCGAACGTGTCGTTTACGCCGACTCTCTTGACGGGCGTCGGGCGCTTTTCGCTGAGGCACTCTGCGACTGCTGCGCCGAGACCGCCGATGACGGTGTGCTCTTCGCAGGTGACGATCGCGCCGCACTTCTCAGCCTCGCTGATAACGAGCTCCTCGTCGAGCGGCTTGATGGTGTGGATGTTGACGACGGAGGCGGAGATGCCTTCGTTTGCAAGCAGTTCGCGGGCGAGGAGAGCCTGCTCGACTTCGATGCCCGTTGCGATGAGAGAAACGTCACATCCGTCAGCGAGCTTTACGCCCTTGCCGATCTCGAACTTGTAGTCGTCGCCGTTGAATACCGGCACTGCCATTCTTCCGAAGCGAAGGTAAACGGGGCCGTTATATTCGATGGCAGCCTTGACTGCGAGTCTTGCTTCAACTGCGTCGGCGGGGTTGATGATGGTCATTCCGGGGATCGTGCGCATGAGGGCGATGTCCTCGCAGCACTGGTGTGTCGCGCCGTCTTCGCCGACGGTGATGCCCGCATGGGTAGCACCGATCTTGACGTTGCAGTGCGGGTAACCGATGGAGTTTCTGACCTGCTCGAAGCTTCTGCCTGCCGCGAACATTGCGAAGGAGGAAGCGAACGGGATCTTGCCCGTGAGGGAGAGACCGACGGCTACGCCGATCATGTTGTTTTCGGCGATACCGCAGTCAAAGAATCTGTCGGGGAACGCCTTCTTGAACGTGCCCGTCTTCGTTGCAGCCGCGAGGTCAGCATCGAGGACTACGAGATTTTCATATTCAGCGCCGAATTCGGCGAGAGCCTTACCGTAGGCTTCACGTGTTGCGATCTTATCAGCCATTATTCCGTTCCTCCTTATCTCTCACCGAGATCCTGCATTGCGACTTCATACTGCTCTGCATTCGGAGCACTGCCGTGCCATGCGACGTTGTTTTCCATGTAGGAAACGCCCTTGCCCTTCGTGCTGTGCTGGATGATGACTCTCGGCTTATCCGTGCACGCCTCAGCAGCCTTGAAAGCAGCCTCGAGGGAGTTGAAGTCGTGTGCGTCCGCATCGATGACGTTCCAGCCGAAGCCTGTGAACTTGCCTTCGTACGGAGCGGGATTCATGACCTCTGCGATCGGTCCGTCGATCTGGAGACCGTTGAAGTCAACGATCCAGCAGAGATTGGAAAGTCCGTAGTGAGCGGCAAACATAGCTGCCTCCCATACCTGACCTTCTTCGGTCTCGCCGTCGCCGAGGATGGCGTATACTCTGTTTTTCTTGCCGGAGATCTTGGCGGAGAGAGCCATGCCGCAGGAAACGGACGTGCCCTGACCGAGAGAGCCCGATGACATATCTACGCCGGGCGTGTGCTTCATATCGGGATGACCCTGAAGGTAGCTCGACGTCTTGCGGAAGGTCTTGAGGTCCTCAACGGGGATGAAGCCCTTCTGAGCGAGAACGGAGTAGAGGCCGGGTGCGCAGTGTCCCTTGGAGAGGACGAGTCTGTCGCGGTCTTCCCACTTCGGATTCTTCGGGTCGACGTTCAGTTTTTCAAAATAAAGGTAGGTGAGCAGGTCTGCGATGGAGAGCGATCCGCCCGGGTGACCTGAGGATGCAGAATAGACAGCGTCGATGATGCCGACTCTGACTCGTCTGGCGATCTCCTGCAGCTCTTCGATTCTTTTTGTTTCCATTTTGTTTTCCTTTCTCTGAGCTTCGCGTAAGTGAAGCTCTTCCGTCGGGTGATGTCTTTGTCCGACGAAGCATAGACTTAACTATTCTATTTTATAATATTTTTTGCGATATGTCAATGACGCACACGAATTTTCCTTAAATAATATGATATAATAGGACCTCTTTTTTCGGTGCGGCGCAGTATTCTTTCCAAAAAAATGCGAAAAAATAAAAATAACTGTTGACAAGCTCGCGTCGGTTGTATTATAATATAACTTGCCTATCTGCGAATAAGTTGATTATTCGATACCAATTTGATCAAAACGGAGGTGTAAATCATGCTCAGAACATATCAGCCCAAGAAGAGACAGAGAAGTAAGGTCCACGGCTTCAGAAAGAGAATGGCTACCGCTGACGGCAGAAACGTCCTCAAGAGAAGACGCGCTAAAGGCCGCGCTCGCCTGACCCACTGATCTCATCAGAATAAGACGAAGGTGTCACTCGCCAAGGCGAAAAGAAAATCTTCAGACATTAACCTCCGCATGCGGAGGTTATATTTCTAAACGGACGAAGTCCGGACGGAATAAGGAATTCAAAAATGAAGCTTTATCCGATAAGGGACAATCATCTTTACCAGAAAGCGTACCGCTCGGGTGCGAAAGCGGTCTCGCGTTCCGTGTGTGTTTACACGATGCGCGACAAACGCGCCGGGCA
This sequence comes from Clostridia bacterium, assembly GCA_024404435.1. Classification (GTDB taxonomy): domain Bacteria; phylum Bacillota; class Clostridia; order Oscillospirales; family CAG-272; genus RUG11130. Next base: position 7,910 of record JAKSPW010000004.1, read on the forward strand.
GCTGAAAAAAAGCAATCCCACGGGAGAATATCTGAACCGTGTCGGCATATCGGCCTCTAAAAAGATCGGAGGCGCCGTACAGAGAAACAGAGCCAAGAGAGTAGCCCGCGAGGCGTACAGACAGATAGGCAGAGAGTACGCGATAAAGCAGGGATACCTCGTAGTGATAGCGCTCCGCACGTCATGTACGGTCTTGAAGATGCAGGACGTTAAAAGTGACCTGCTTTATTGCCTGAGACACACGGATATGATCTCCATGGAAGCGCAGGGAGAATGAGATGGGACGCATAAAAGCGGCGGCGAAGTGGTTATTCCTCCTTCCGAGGCGGATAGTATCACTTCCGATAAAGCTGTACAGGCGATATCTGTCGCCGATGAAATCGTCTCCCTCCTGCCGGTTCACTCCCACCTGCTCCGCATACGCCCTTGAGGCGATCGGGGAATGGGGAGTCATAATCGGCCTGTTTCTTGCCGTGCGCAGAGTGCTCAGATGCAATCCGTTCTGCCGAGGCGGGTACGACCCCGTCCCGAAAAGGCGGAAGAAATCCGATGCACCAAACGAAGGAAAGGACAAAACCGATCAATGAAAATTTTCGACATTCTGCTCGTCCCGATGGGCTGGCTCATCAGGCTCGCCTACTCGCTGACGAACAACTACCTGCTCGCCGTCATGCTGTTCACTCTCGTGATGGAAGTGATCCTCTGTCCGATACAGATCAAGCAGCAGAAAAATCAGATAGCGCAGGCAAAGCTTCAGCCGAAGGTCAGGGCGATCACGAAGAAGTACGACGGACGGAACGACCAGGCATCGAACCAGAAGAAGCAGCAGGAGATCATGGATCTCTATCAGAAGGAAAACTTCAACATGATGGGCGGCTGCCTCCCGATGCTTATCCAGCTTCCGATCATCCTCTGCCTCTATCAGGTCATCATCCGCCCGCTCCGCTATATCACGGGACTTTCGAGCGACGCCATCGACAGTGTCAAAAAGGCACTTGAAGGCCTCGGACACACGCTCGGCGCAGGCCAGCAGGCAGAAGCGAACATCATCAATCTGCTCAGAGACAAGGATATTTTCGCCAAGGTAGTGAAGGACGTTCCGGACATCGCCGGCAAGACGCTCCCCGACTTCTCGCTTTTCGGAAGCTCGAAGTTCAATCTCGGCGTAAATCCCGACATGGGCAAATTCGGATGGCTGTGGATCGTTCCTCTGCTCGTATTCGTAACGAGCTATCTGTCCATGGTCCTCATCAAGAAGCTGTCGTATCAGCCGCCGGAATCGGCAGATGCACAGAACGGCTGCAGCATGAAGCTGATGAACATCGGCTTCCCGCTCCTCTCGACGTGGATCGCGTTCAGCGTTCCCGCAGCGATCGGCATTTACTGGGCATTCAGAAGCGTGCTCTCCGTTGTTGAGAAGTACATCCTCTGCAAGGTTTACCCGATCCCCGAGATGACGGAAGCGGATCTGAAGGCAGCAGAGCGCGAATACGGCGCAAAGAACAAGAAAGCAAAGACGGAAAGGGACCCGAACAAGCCCGCTGTCAGAAGTCTGCACAGAATTGACTTTGACGACGAGCCGCTCCCGCCTCCCACACCCGATCCGGAGCCCGAGGAAAACCATTTGACGAAGCTGAACGGCTCGCCGATCGACGCGGCTCCTCTTAAAGACGAAGATAAGGATAATTAAGGGAATATTATGAGCGAATCATTTATTGTAACGGGGAAGACCCTCGAGGCTGCCGTCGCAGAAGCGAAAAAGCAGTACGGTGACGGCATCACCTACGATATCATTCAGATGAACAAAGGCGGTTTCCTCGGCATCGGCGCCAAGGAAGCCATGATAAAGGTCACGGTCGAGGGACACGACGACGTCCTCGGCTCGATCGTCAAGGAGATCAAGGGCTACAAGTCCCAGACAGCCCCGAAGACGGGATACTACGAGGACGACGAAAAGCCCGCTCCCGAAGAACGGCGGAAAGCCGCAGAATCAGCCGAAGCCCGAAAAGCCCGCTCCCGCACCGAAGGAAGAGCCCGCAGAGGCTCCGACGGAAGAGGCTGCCGCCCCCGCAGAGCCCGACAGAAAGTACGCGGTAAGCGAGGACGAGATGAACTTCGCCATCGAATTCATCAACACGGTCATTAAAAACATGAAGCTCTCCGCCGAGGCGAAGAGAGCAGAGCCCGACGGCTCCGTCGAGGTCATCTGCACGGAGAACGCCGACGTTTATCCCGCGATCGAGGTCGTCGGAGACGACACCGGCATCCTCATCGGTCACCACGGCGAAACGCTTGACGCCATCCAGTATCTCGTGAACCTCGCGCTCTTCAGAAGAGCCGCAGGCGACAGAGGCGGAAGAGAGAGCATCAGGATCACCGTCGACATCGAGAACTACCGTGCGAAGAGAGAGGAAACTCTCCGCGCACTCGCAAGAAGAATGGCTGCACGCGCCGTCAAGTACAGACGCAACATCTTCCTCGAGCCGATGAATCCGTACGAAAGACGCATCATCCACTCCGAGCTCCAGAGCTATCCCGACGTGTCGACGCACTCCGTCGGAAGCGACATCAACCGTAAGATCGTCGTGACCTACGAGGGCACGGACAAGGCGCCTCAGAGAAGAAGAGGCGGCAGAGGACACGGACGCGGCAGAGGTCAGCACCGCGACGGCGAGGTCTCGACTCCCGAGGCCATGCCTCTCCCCACTCTCGACGAGGAGTAATTGAAACGTAAGATCATTTGGGGGAAGAACTTTCTTGAAAGAAAAGTTCTGCCCCCAAAAACCTTTTTTAATGGAGCGAAGCGAGAATTCATGAACTTTTGCGTCAGCGAAAGTTCAATTCATGCGCAAAGCGCAATTCATGCCGCGCCGCGGCAATTCATGCCCCTCTGCCCCACCGCTTAAAACTCAAGGCTCAATGCTCAATGCTCAATGCTCATTTCCCTCTTGACAAAACCGAAAACCGTGCTATAATAAAAAGGTCGTGCGCGCACGGCAATAAACCGACTACGTCGGCGCAGGAAAAGAGACGGGAAACATCACCGGGTCACACAGAATTCCTCTGATTACCGCGGTCAGAGGTGAAAAAATAATCGCGGCGGCGGCCCGCTTCGTAAAAAAGAATACCGTGATGGTCATCGCGCTCATTCTCGCGGCGGCGACGAGCATCATCGTTCCGCCGGACGAAAAATACGTTTCGTATTTCGATTTCCGCACGCTCACCTGCCTTTTCTGCGTGCTCGGCGTCGTCTGTGCGCTTAAGAACATCAGCTTTTTCTACATTCTTGCGAAAAAAGTCGTGAGAGTTTTCAAAACGGCGCGCATGAGCGTGCTGGCTCTCGTTTACATAACCTTCATCGGCTCGATGCTGATCGCCAACGACATGGCGCTTCTGACGTTCCTGCCGCTCGGCTTCTTCGTTCTGACTACGACGGGGAAGCAGAAGTACATGGCGGTCACGTTCATCCTTCAGAACATAGCCGCGAACCTCGGCGGCATGCTGACTCCGTTCGGCAATCCGCAGAACTTGTATCTCTACTCGAAATTCGCCATCCCGAACGGGGAATTCATGGCGATCATGGCACCTCCCTTCGTCTTCTCGGTCGTGCTCATCACGCTTTGCTGCATAATTTTCGTCAAGGCGGAGCCGCTTGAGATCTCGGACGAAAAGGTGAGCCTTCCGCCCGCAAGAACCGTCGCTTACCTTGCGCTTTTCGCTCTCGCGATCGCGATAGTATTCCGTGGGATCCCGTATTTCATCGGTCTTGCGGTGATACCCGCAGCGCTGTTCTTGCTTGACAGAAAGGCACTTGCAAGCGTCGACTATCCGCTTCTCCTTACTTTCGTATTTTTCTTCATTTTTGCGGGGAACATGGCACGCATCGACGTCGTCAGAGATTTCTTCTCGTCGCTTCTCGGCAAAAACACTCTCGTGTTCAGCACGCTCTCCTGCCAGTGCATCTCGAACGTGCCGTCCGCGATCCTGCTTTCGCAGTTCACGGGCAACTACCGCGAGCTGCTCCTCGGCGTGAACATCGGCGGCGTCGGCACTCTGATCGCTTCTCTTGCGAGCCTCATCACGTTCAGGGAGTACGTCAGCCACAATCCGGGAAAGGCGGGACGCTACGTCGCCGTCTTCTCCGCGTTCAATTTCTCTTTCCTCGCGCTTCTTCTGGCTTTTACGTCGATTATATGAAAAAAGCTCCCGTGAGGGAGCTTTTTTGAATAAATATCGCATTTGCCTTGACAAACGGGCGGCAAAATGATATAATTTAGTATATTTTTGAATTAAAATTCATTTCGGAGGTAAAAAATGAGTTCAAGACAGATAATAGAGCTTGTGATTTTCGTAATCTATCTGCTGTTCATGCTCGGCATCGGCTTCTGGTTCTTCATAAGGGACAAGAAGGAAAACAACACCGGCGAAAAGACGTACTTCCTCGGCGGAAGAAAGATGGGCGCGTGGGTCGCCGCTCTTTCCGCGGGCGCGTCGGACATGAGCGGCTGGGTCCTTATGGGACTTCCCGCTTCGATATACGCTCTCGGCGTCGGCCAGATATGGATCTCGGCGGGCCTTGCCATCGGCTACACGCTCAGCTGGATCTTCGAGGCGCGCCGTCTCAGAAAGTTCTCGATCGTGTCGGACGACTCGATCACGATCCCGCAGTATCTGACCAACCGCTTCAAATCAAAGTCGAGGTCGCTTCAGCTCATCTGCGCCGTCGTTTTCCTCGTCGCGTACACGGTTTACGCCGCATCGAGCGTCAAGGCGTGCGGTACTCTGTTTGAGAAGGTCCTCGGCATCGACCCGAAGATCTCCATGATCGCCGCAGCCGTCATCATCGTGGGCTACACGTTCCTCGGCGGTTATTCGGCAGTATGCTGGACAGACTTCTTCCAGGGAATGCTCATTCTCGGCGCGATGCTTCTCGCACCGATCTTCTCGCTCGTCGCAATGGGCGACCTCTCCGCTTACCCGATCACGGGCTCGGGCGCCGAAAACTATTGGAACGCTTTCGGCGACTGGAAGGCGATCGTCAGCGGCCTCGGCTGGGGCCTCGGATACTTCGGCATGCCTCACATCATCGTCAGATTCATGTCCCTGAAGTCCGATAAGGAACTCAAGAAGTCAAGAAAGATCGGTATCTCTTGGACGGTCATCATCGTCATCCTCGCCGCCTTCATCGGCATCGCGAGCCGTATGTATCTCGGCTTCGATCAGGAGATCAGCGACGCGGGCAAGCCGTTCATCGAAATGGTCGACCGCATCTTCCCCGCAGCGATCGCGGGACTTCTCCTCTCCGCCGTCCTCGCGGCATCCATGAGTACGGCAGACAGCCAGCTCCTCGCCGCCTCCTCGGCGTTCTCGAGTGACGTTTACAAGCCGATAATAAAGAAGGGCAAGGTCTCCGACAAGGGCATGATGTGGGTCGGACGTATCGTTGTCGTCGCTGTCGCGGTCGTGGCTCTCATCATCGCCCTCGCTCCCGGAACGGGTACGATCATGAGCCTCGTCGAGAACGCATGGGGCGTATTCGGAGCCGCATTCGGGCCCGCGATAATGCTCTCGCTCTTCTGGAAGAGATTCAACTATCAGGGCGCTGTCGCCGGCATCGTAGTCGGTGCGGCAGTCGATATCGCGCTCTGCGCGCTCGCGCTCACGGGCACGTTCGACACGGGCATCTACGAGATCATCCCCGGCACGGCAGCGGGACTTATCGCGGCTGTCGTCACGACGCTCTGCACGAAGGCTCCGACGCAGGAAGTGGAAGAGCTCTTCGACGCGGCGGTCGCATACGAAGACTGAACGACAGTCCGATTGATGACTGAACTTCAAAAAACAATATAGGAAACGAAATAAGATAAGCACCTGCTGAAAGAGAATCGACGTACTCTTTCGGCAGGTGCTTTATCATATCGTTTGGCGATCAGATAATTTAGTGAAATATTTGCCTCGCGGCAAATGTGAAATAATTTGCCGGGCAAATTGTGAAATATTCTCGTTTCACTCGAATGTGAAATGAAATAAATCCCTGACACGCGCCGCAGCGCATTTCACAAATCTCCGAGGGGATTTATCTCGCTGCGGAGTGCCCGAGAGGAAAATCCGCACATCCGATGGCCTTTTTTTATTTTTTAGGGCCGAGGCGCATCCTTGACCAGAGCACGATTATCGCCTGACCGGGAACGCCGAGGAAGTATATCTGCCAGATGTTGAAGCCGAGCGTCAGGAAGCTCACGTGCATCGAGATGAGCACCGACCACGTCAGAAGTGAGATTATGAGGAAATTTCTCCTCGTGTCGAACCAGATGCAGTTGAAGACGAGCCACACGATGAGGGACGCGGGCACCGCGAACACGAACGCGAGCCAATAGGGGCCGCGTCCCGCGCGCACGATGTCGAGCACGACGTACAGGAGAGGCGCGATCAGCCACACGAGCACGACGCTGATGCAAGTTATCATCGCGTGGTTCTTGAAGACGCGTTTTGCGTCCGGCTCGACCGCACGCGAGGGCGTTTTATGCTCTGCTTCGAGCAGATAATCGACTCCGACTCCGAAGAGATCGGCGATATCCTTCAGCACTCCGACGTCGGGAACGGATTCTCCGCGCTCCCACTTTGAGATCGCCTTGTCACTGTAATTTAACCTCTCCGCGAGCTCGATCTGAGTCATGCCGAAGTCGCGTCTGAGAGCGGTGATGTTGGCGGCAATGGTGTTTTTTATATCGTTCATATTATTTTCTGCCTTTTTGCCGTGCGGCACGATTTTTTCTTCCGTGATGACATTATATCACAAAAAGCCCCGACACGCAACACTTTTTTATCGCTCTACCGTGAGTAGAGAAGGCAGGAGAATATTCTACCGCCCGTTTTTTATCATTCTATCGGCGTCCGGACGGTGTAGATTGACTTGAAAGCGGGCAGAATGTATAATAGACTCGAAGATTACTTCAAAAATACGCCGCAGGCGCGTCCAAATGAGAATTTTTTATTAACAAGCGGACGGATAATGATTTTTTATTTGCAATCCGGCAAAAAATATGGTACAATATTATATTATAGAATGACCGGAACCCGGAGGGACAGCTAATATGAACGAATACGTGATCTACGCCGATTCATCGTGCGACACACCCGACGAGCTTCTCGACAAATGGGGAGTTAAGCGAATCGAGCATACTTTCAGATTTACCGATTCACCCGAAATATATAACAACAGCGACATGACGCCTCACGAGTTCTACGAAGAGCTCCGCGCGGGACGCGACGCCAAGACCTCGGCGATCAACCCCGACATTTACAAGGAATACTTTGAGGCAGAGCTGAAAGAAGGACGCGACGTGATGTATCTTTCGTTCTCGTCCGGACTTTCCACGACCTACAACTGCGCCCGTGTCGCGGCTGCAGAGCTTGCGGAGACCTACCCCGACAACAAGGTCGTCGTTGCCGACTCGCTCTGCGCGTCGACCGGATACGGAATGATGCTCAGGCTCATGCTCGACTTCATCGAGGCGGGACATACTCTCGAGGAGGCCCGCGACTTCGTCGACGGCAAGAAGAGACACATCTGCAGCTGGTTCACGGTCGGTGACCTCAATTATCTCAAGAGAAGCGGAAGAGTCAGCGGAGTCGCCGCCTTCGTCGGCACGGCTCTCGGCATCAAGCCGGTGCTCCACATGGACAACGACGGTCACCTCGTGAGCGTCTCGAACGTGAAAAGCAAGAAAAAAGCGATCGCCTCGATCGTCGAGGCCTTCGGCGAGCTCGTCGAGGACATAAACGAAGGCCCGTATTACCTCTGCCACAGCGACTGCCCCGAGGACGCGGAAGCGCTCGGCGCGGCACTTCACGAGGCGTACGGCATTGAGATCGAGCTGACCGGCGAGATCGGCCCCGTCATCGGCTCACACTGCGGCCCCGGAACTTTTGCCGTGTTCTTCATCGGAAAAGAAAGATAATCGGGAAAAGCCGCGAATATAATTTCAGACAACAACGATTGCCGAACGGCACGGAGACAGAATGGATAAGATACTCAACGAAAAATACAGCGAAACGGTACTTGACGCAGCCCTTTACGCGGAAATGATCCGCGGCGGCGCCGCATGCCTCAGAGCAAACGCCGAAGAGGTCAACGAGCTCAACGTTTTCCCCGTCCCCGACGGAGACACGGGAGACAACATGAGCATGACCGCAGAGGGCGGCGCGGCGGCACTTGCGAACGTCGACGGAATGCTTCTCGGAGAAGCGGCGAAGACGGCGGCACGCGGGATGCTTCTCGGCGCGAGAGGCAACTCGGGCGTCATCCTTTCGCAGATGTTTGCCGGGATCGCGCAGGTCTTCGAGGACTGCGAAAGCGCGGATATTCCTCTCATCTGCGAGGCTCTGAAGGCGGGAGTCAAGAAGGCGTACTCGGCGGTCATGAATCCCGCGGAGGGCACGATCCTCACCGTCATGCGCGAGGGCACGGAGGCTGCCTGCATCGCGGCGAACGCCGATTCCACGGTCGGCTCCCTTATTTCCGACATAGTCAGTGAAATGAAAAAATCTCTCGAGCGCACGCCCGAACTGCTTCCCGTTCTGAAAGAAGCGGGTGTGGTCGACAGCGGCGGCGCCGGAGTCTACTACGTATTCGAGGGCTTCCTCAGAGTCCTGCGCGGCGAAGAGATCGCACGCACGAGCACCGCAAAGGCGATGAGCGCGCCCGATCTGTCCGCGTTCGGCCCCGACAGCGAGATGACCTACGGCTACTGCACCGAGCTGATGCTTCAGCTCCAGAACTCGAAGGTCGATCCCGAGAGCTTCGACGAGACCGTCATCACGGATTATCTGAATACGCTCGGCAATTCCATCGTCGCTTTCAAGACGGGGACGATCGTCAAGCTTCACGTCCACACGATGACTCCCGAGAAGGTGCTCGGCTTCTGCAGACAGTTCGGTGAATTCCTCACGGTGAAGATCGAGAACATGTCGGTCCAGCACAGCGAGACGACGGTGCAGAAGGAAAAAAACGAACCCAAACCCGAAAAACGCGAAAAATACGCCATAGTCGCCGTCGCAAGCGGCGAGGGCATGTCGGAGATATTCAGAGGACTCGGCGTCTCGTACGTCATCGACGGCGGTCAGACGAACAACCCGTCCACGTCCGACTTCCTTGAGGCTTTCGACGCGGTGAACGCGGAAAACGTCTTCGTGTTCCCGAACAACGGCAACATCATCATGGCGGCAAATCAGGCCTCCGGACTGTACGATAAATCAAAGGTCTACGTCATTCCGAGCCGCGACGTCGGCGCGGGATACGCCGCACTGTCTTCACTCGATATGTCGGCGGACGATCCCGAGGTGATCGCGGTCAATCTCGAGGCTGCTCTCGGAGACGTGACGACCGGATACGTCTCGAGCTCGATCAGAGACGCGGAGCTGAACGGAGTATCGATCAAAAACGGCGACTACATAGGCTTCGTCGGCAAGACGATGCTCGTATCGACCCGAGACCTCAACGAGACCTCCGCCCGCCTCGCGGAGCACATGATGTCCGACGGAGACAAGTTCATGCTGACCGTGTTCTGCGGAAAGGACGCGTCGGAGGAATCGAAGGAGAAGCTCGAGAGCTTCGTTTCGGAGAAATTCCCCGATGCGGAGGTTTACCTCGCAGACGGCGGTCAGGACGTTTATCCGTTCATTTTCGTAGCTGAATGACATTTTCCCGCGGCTCTGCCGCGGGATTTTTCGGAGATTATATGATTTTCATCGACAGCAGCGCGGGCAGGATCGGGATCCTGTACGAAGACGAAAACGTCATCTGCGCCGTCAAGCCCGCGGGACTCCTGTCGGAGGGCACGGGAGACGAAAAAACGTTTATTGACTGCCTCGCGGAATATGCGGGAAGGGAAATTTATCCCGTCCACAGGCTCGACAGAACGACGGGCGGCGTGATGGCAGCGGCGAAGGATCCGCGTACCGCAAAGGCGCTCTCGGAGCATATCGCCGAAGGACGCCTTTCGAAGGAATATCTCGCCGTCGTCCGCGGAGTACCCGCGGAGAAGAGCGGCGTGCTCGAAGACGATCTTTTCTTCGACAGGCGGGCGGACAAATCGTTCGTGGTCGGGAAAAGCGGCAGAAAGGGAGTAAAGCACGCGGTGCTGTCCTACGAGGTGCTGAAAAGCGTGCCTCACGGCGGCGGTGAAATCTCTCTCGTGAAAATCGTGCTCGGCACGGGCAGGACGCACCAGATCAGGGTGCAGATGGCGCACGCGGGGCATCCGCTTCTCGGAGACGGGAAATACGGCGGCGGCAACGACAGGGCGAAGTCGGCTCTGTTCTCGACCTCGCTGAAGCTTGACTGCGGCGGCGACGGCGCGTGGGAAAAAGCGTTGTCTGACGGAATTACGGCTGAACCCTCGGGATATCCGTGGGAATTATTCAAATAAAAACAATAAAAACAAGGAAACGGAAAACATGAAAAGGATCATTTCGACAGCTTTGGCATTCGCACTTATCGCGTCGGCGCTCGCGCTCGGCGTCTTCGCCGGAAACGGCGTCAACCCCGCGGGCGGATGCAGGGAAGAGGTGACGATCCGTCGCACCTATCCCGAATACGTCGTCAAGGACGGCGTGATCGGCGAGCACGAATACGAAAAGCTTGAGATCGACGCGGGTCCCGAAACGACCGACCTTCAGCTCAACTGGGACAGCGCGGACGCGTCTCTCGGAGCAGTCCCCAGTGCAAACGCCGAGGCGTACCTCGGTCCGGTGGAGTACTAGTTCTCGTGGGAAGAGGAGC
>JAKSPW010000040.1 GCA_024404435.1 Clostridia bacterium
TTACTTGAAATTTCCCATTCAATCGTTTATAATAAACGTAATGGAAGTTTTAATAAAACCTACATAAATTTTTTATCAAAGGACGGTTTTCATATGAAATACGGAATTCAGATGTACAGCCTTCGCGACATTACCGGTGACGATCTTGAGGGAGCTCTCAAGGCAGTAGCGGAAATGGGTTACAAGCAGATCGAGTTTGCCGGCTTCTTCGGACACACAGCTGACGAGATCAATGATATGCTGAAGAAATACGATCTCGAGCTCATCGGCACGCACAGCGGCTGGGAAGGCCTCAGAGACAACTATGAAGAGACGCTCGCATTCCACAAGGCTATCGGCAACAAGAGATACGTCATCCCCGGTGCCGACATCAGCAAGAAGGAAAAGCTTGACAAATTCATCGACTTCGTCAATGATATCATTCCGAAGCTGAAGGCTGAAGGCATCGAGCTCGGATATCACAACCACGCTCACGAGTTCATCCCCACGGAAGAGGGCATTTACATCCACAGTGAGCTTCAGAACAGAACGAACCTCTTCTTCGAGGTCGACACGTACTGGGCATTCGTCGCAGGTAAGGACCCCATCGCCGAGCTCGAAAGACTCGGAGACAGAGTCAAGATGGTCCACCTCAAGGACGGCACACCCGACGGAAACGGTCTGTCCCTCGGCTCCGGCTCCGCACCCGCAGCAGCCGTCAAGGCATACGCGCAGGCACACGGTCTCGACATCGTCGTCGAGAGCGAAGGCTGCAACCCGACCGGTATTGAGGAAGTATCCCGCTGCATGGATTTCCTCAAGAGCCTCGACTGAAAGAATATTACGGAATAACGCCGACACGTCGGCGTTATTCTTGAATTGTGAGAATAAATGAAAAATAAGATATTTTCCGTTCTTGTTCTGCTGTCTCTTCTGATATCAGCTCTCGTGCTTCCCGGGAACGCCGAGACGTATTGGGACGCTCAGGAGGCATATTTCGATGCCGTTGACTCGGGAGACGACGACGCGAGCCTTTCTGCGGTAGAACGTATCGAGGCGATCTATACCGACCCGTCTGACGAAACCGAGTACCTTCGGCTGATGTTCCCGCAGATGAAGGCGGCGGAGATATACGAGAAACGCGGACAGTTCGTAAAGTCTTCGGAATATTACGGTAAGTTTCTCGCAGGCGCACGCTTCATGCAGGACGCGGGCAACGAATACAGAGACTATCTGAACCCGTACGGAATGCTGTACAGACACAACAGCATCACGCCGAAGGTGTACGCCGAAACGTCGGACGTCACAAACGTACCGTATTATTATTCCCGTTCCGAAGAGAGGGCGGGAGTCGCGCACGGCATGTGCTCGTACTTTGACGCGGAGCACGACAGCTCGCAGATACTCTACGTTCAGTTCTTCAACGAAAGCGTTGAGGGCTTCCGCTGGCAGCTTCCCGAGGTCCTTGATGAAGACTACCTGCTGCTCGTTGCCTGGAACGTACCGAATGAGAACTACGAAGACCTCGCGAGGATCGCTTCGGGAGAGGCTGACGAATATATAAAGGAAAACCTCGAATATCTCGCGAAGCTCGACTGCAGAGTTCTCATCCGTTTCGGAGCGGAGGTGAACTGCTGGAGCTCGCTCCCGTCTACTCAGGCAGAGTACGATGAAAAGGGGCAGGCGTTCATCGATATCTTCAAAGAGGCATTCATCCGCGTGTCGGATATGGCGAAGGACATAGCCCCGAACTGCGGAATGGTGTACTCACCGAACGATATTTCAAGCTGGTTCTTCACGTTCGAGGATTTCTATCCGGGCGACGAATATGTCGACTGGGTTGGAATCTCTGCTTATCTCAACAAACCGACTCAGACGGAATTCAGCCTCTCAAACGGCAACGACGCGTATTATTGCCGCGGAGACTACTATGGCAATCAGCTTGTCAAGATCGCACCGATAGTCGAGGCGTTCGGAGACAGAAAACCGATCATCATCACCGAGGGCGGATACTGCTACAACAGCTCAAACGGCGTTCAGACGCCCGAATTTGCCCGCGAAGCGATGAGATACTTCTATACCTACGTCACGAGAGTATACCCATGTATCAAGGCCGTAAACTACTTCAACGCGAATTACGGCGGCAACAGCTACAGACTGTTCGGAGAAGATCCGAAAAACACGGAGCTTGCCGATCTCTACCGCGAGCTTGTCGACGGCGACGCCGCCATGAGATACTCGATCACGCATGAAGGGAACTGCGGATACGTCGAGTTTAAGGATTTTGACGAGATAAACGACGAGCTCAAGCTTTCCGTGTATGCTTCGTACCCGACGACGGAGCCGATCACCGTAAAATACGAGATAGATGCACTTCCCGTTAAGGAAACGACAGAATATCCGTTTTCACTCGATCTGTCCGTTTCATCTCTCGGCGTCGGCGGACATTTCCTGAAGATCACGGTCTCTTGCATGAAGACCGAAACGGTATTCTATTATAAAGTAAACGTCGCCTCCGACGGCAGAGTCACGGTCAGCGACGCCGTTCCGGAAACGATAAAAGACGTCCCGCCGAAATTCTGGGGCTATGAAGCGTGTGCTTTCGCTATGTCGAAGGGACTAATGGGCGGCACGTCGGAAAGCACTTTCGATCCGAACAAGCCGCTGACCCGCGGTATGTTCGTAACCATCCTCGGAAGACTCTCCGGCGTCGACGGGACAAACCGGAAGAGCGCACCGTTCACCGACGTTGCCGACGGGAAGTGGTACACGCCGTACGTCGCGTGGGCGGCGGAGAACGGCATCGTCAACGGCGTGAGCGAGACGAGATTCGCGCCGAACGACAATATCACGCGCGAGCAGATGTGCACGATATTCGTCAGATATTCCGACACGTTCGGACTCGGACTCGATAAAACTCCGGAGCCCGGAGAAGTGCTTTTCGCCGATGACGCAAAGATCAGGGACTACGCACGAGAGTGCGTATATACCTGCTTGAGAAGCGGACTTGTCGGCGGCAAGGGAAACGGCAGATTCGATCCGCGTGCGACGGCGACGAGAGCCGAAGCGGCGACGATATTCATGAGATTTATGAAATACTGTAACGATATGGAGGCAAAATGATATACGATCTTTCAAGAAGACGTGACTCGGAGAGCTTTGCGCTGACAGCCGAAAACCCGAACGGGGAAAAGGGCAGAGGCGGCAGCCTTACCGAGGGCACCGGAAAATACTGCGCGAGAGAACTCGGGATCGGCTGGAAGATTTCTCCCTCGGTCCTTGTAAAAGAATACGAAACGATCACGATCGCCGATTACCGTGGCGAAGGATATATCCGCCATATATGGATCACGGACACCGGACACGTTGACAGAAACCTTATCCTCAGGATCTATTGGGACGGTTCAGACGTGCCGTCCGTCGAGACGCCGCTCGGAGACTTCTTCTGCGCCGCAAGGCACAACGACTACCGCCACCTCGACTCGATCCCCGTGTCGGTCAATCCGAGGAAGGCTCTCAACTGCTATTGGGACATGCCTTTCAGGAAGGGGTTCAGAGTGACGCTCGAAAACCTTTCGGACGAAAGCTTCACGGTCTACTATCAGTTTGACTGTGAAAAGTGTGCCGTTCCCGAAGATTCACTTTATTTCCACGCGCAGTTCCGCCGCGTGAATCCTCTGCCCGAGGGGAGCGTTTACACTATCCTTGACGGCGTTAAGGGACGCGGGCATTACGTCGGAACATATCTGTACTGGTCGCCGAAATCGAACGGCTGGTGGGGAGAGGGAGAAGTCAAGTTCTTCATTGACGGAGATTCTGAGTTCCCGACGGTGTGCGGCACCGGAACGGAAGACTACTTCTGCGGCTCGCACGACTTTGACTATGACGGAAAATACGTCGAGTATTCCTCCGCTTACTGCGGAATGTACAAGATAGACAAGCAGGACGAAACGTATCTTTCCCAGAAACGCTTCAATATGTATCGCTGGCATCTGAACGATCCCGTGTACTTCTCACGCGACCTGAAGGTCACGGTGCAGGCACTCGGCTGGAGGAGCGAAGGCAGGTATCACCTGCTGACTGACGACATATCCTCCGTCGCATTCTGGTATCAGGATACAATTTCCGACAGCTTCCCGAGTTTTCCGTCGAAGGACGAGATCGAGATACTCTGACAAAACAAAGCATCTTCTGACAGGAAAGCTGACGGATACCGTGATATAATTGAGTCATCACGGAACAGGAGGAAACGGTTTTGGAGTGGGTATGCGCCCTGAAAGAGGCACTTTCTTTCATTGAGAACAATCTGACTGAAGAGCTTGACGTCGCCTCGGTTGCAGATCACGTGCATATGTCTCCGTTCTATCTCGCAAAGGGATTCAGTATTCTGACGGGATACACTCTCGGCGAGTACATCAGGAACAGAAGACTCTACGAGGCATCTGTCGAACTGAGGCAAGGAGAGGACAGGATCATCGACGTTGCGATGAAATACGGCTGGGAAACGCCGGAGAGCTTTACAAAGGCTTTCACCCGTTTTCACGGAGCGAGCCCGAGTCAGGTCAGAACAGGGAGTGCCGCCGCCGTTACTTTTCTGCCCGTGCAGATCAGTATTGAAATAAGCGGAGGTGGAAAAATGGATTTTACCGTCAGCCCGATGTGGCCGATAAAGCTTATCGGCTTCGAAAGAGAATTTTCGTACGAGGAAGCGTATGAAAAGATACCGCAGTTCTGGGACGAGATCTGTGAGAAATACTGTAATCACACGATCTACGCCGGAAAGGCACCGTCGTGCCCCGAGGAGCAGGCGATAATCGACAACTGTATCGGTGAATACGGCGTTTGCATCGACGGAGAGGGAAAGATCAGATACCTCGTCGCCGGAAAATATACGGGCGGTGACGTGCCGGAGACAATGAAGCTCGTCGAATTTCCGCAGGGAACGTGGGCGAAATTCAAGTGCCGCGGCCCGATACCGGAGGCGTTTCAGGCACTCAACACGCGGATATTCAAGGAATGGCTGCCCGGAAATCCCGATTACGAGATCGCGGGAGATTACAATATCGAGTGGTACTCCTGCGACGGCGAAAAGTCCGATGCCGACTATGAAAGCGGTATCTGGGTGCCCGTTAAAGCAAAAGAAAAAGGCTGATTTTTCAGCCTTTTTTATTTATATTTGCTATCCCGCTTCGTTCAATAAGCAGTACAAACAGCGGTCCGAGAACGGTGCATGAGATTATCTCTCCGAGAGCTACCGTGAACGCCGTATAAAGATATGCGATATCCGGAACGTCCATCAGCTTAAGTATCAGCGGGATCGCGGCGGCATTTGCGATAACGGTCGGAACGGAAGCGGGGAAAATGAGCCGTCCTCTGCCGATCAGCCTTGCGCCGAGCGCACCGACGAGGGTCGCTGCCGTGCCGAGCACAACGTCAAAAAGGCTTCCCGAGAGGATCAGATTCGATATCAGACATCCGATCGCGACTCCGGGCACGGCTGACGGAAATAAAACGGGAAGCAGACAGAGCGCCTCCGACAGTCTGCACTGAATGGGCCCCGACGACAGACCGACTGACGCCGAAAGCATTGTAAGTGCGACGTAAAGGGCGGCTATGACACCTGCTTCCGTGATATAAGTGATTTTACGACGCATGGGATTCTCCTTAGTTTTTATTAGCGTGAGGATGGTTACGAACTCACGGTTTTTCATTTTATCAGTTCTCTGTAAAACTCAAGTGCGACTATCGCCGAGCCGAGCGGGGAAGGATGAGTGCCGTCCTCGAAGAAGACCTTGTCTCCCGTCTCCGAGCGGTAAGCACGGTGGAATCTTTCACCGGCGTATACGACGCGGATGCCGAATTCTTCTCCGGCGGCAGTATAAGAATCTTTCAGCTTTTCCTGCATCTGTTCGTGCGTCCACGAATGCTTTTCGAGAGTTTCGTGTCCGTCGCGTCTGCCCCACGTTTCGTAAAGCACGGGCTCGGCACCCGCCTCTCTTATCAAGGGCACGAGCACGCGGAGAGAAGATAAGAACTTGTCGGGATTCAATGCGGGTCTGACGCTCTGCTCCTGAAGCACGACGATATCGTACCTGTTCTCCCTGAGCTTTTTCAAAAAAAGCTCTCCGTCTATGTCACCGGGAGTCAGATAATCCTCGAAGCTGTAGCCTCCGTGCGTCACGCTGTCCGCTGTCACGTCGTGACCGTGCTCACGGCAGATCTCCGCAAAAATTTTCGGCATATCGTTATAATAAGTGTAGCTGTTTCCGAGAAATAAGACTTTCATTGTGACCTCCGCGCGTTTTTCCATAATATAATAACATAAATGCGTCCCAAAGTCAAGAAAACAAAAAGAAGATGCCGAAGCATCTTCTTTTTTTCAGAATAATGTGCAGCCGTTTTTCTTGAATATCTCCGCTTTTTCGAGCAGAAACTCTCTCGTGACTCCGCGCTTTTCGCCAAGGCAGTCGATGCAGAGATATTCGGTCGCACCGCGGTTCACCATTTTCTTATAAAGCGCGATATCGAGATTTTTGAGCTCCTTGCCGCATTTTTTGCAGCAAACGGCAAATTTCTTCGCATCAGCGACCGGTCTGCCGAAGAAAGACGTCATCAGATCTTCTCGAAAGTACCGCGAAGGACTCTCGTTTCGTGAGCGCGCATCCCCTTGATGGTGACGACCTCGGTGAACAGACCGAGGTCTTCACCGGTCACAACGTCGTGGAGCCTGAAGCCGTAGCCGTCTCTCGACGAGATGCCGACGTCGGGGATCCAGAACTGGATAAAGTCGAATTCGCAGTCGAGGAAGTTGGTGAGTGAGAAGGCGTATTCGCCGTTTGCGAGGTGCTTCATCATGACGTAACCGGAATCTTCACCTCTTGACGGGAACATGAACGGAGGACGAACGTCGATATCCTGGTTGATCGCGATGAGCTCCTTGTTGAGAAGAAGGTCTCTCGTTTCGTCGTCGATGTTTCTGACGTCGCAGCCGATCATGAGAGGCGCGGAGAGCATGCACCAGAGCTTGAAGTGAGTCGAATATTCGTCAGCAGTGCAGCCGCCGGTGGAGGAGACGTTGCCCTTGCCGTACATACCGCAGACGAGCATGTCGATGTCGTTGTAGCAGGACGGGCCGGAGAGGTTGAAGTTGTTGCACTGTCCCATGAAGAGACCTTTGATGATGTCAAAGTTGTCGGAGATGTCGCAGGTGGAACGGTAGAGGTCAGCACCGACGGAGCGAGCCCAGTCGAGAGTGTTTTCCTCACCCCAGTTGCAGACGGAGAAGACGATGTCGCGTCCCGTTGCGTTCAGGGCCATTCTCATTCTGTTGTAGAGCGTCCAGCCTTCCATATTTCTCGGATGGTAGCACCAGTCGTACTTGAGGTAGTCAACGCCGTTGTCGGCGAAGAACTTCGCATCCTGATACTCGTAGTCAAGGCTTCCGGGGTAGCCTGCGCAGGTGAGCGGACCGCAGCAGGAGTACATGCCGAACTTCATGCCCTTGGAGTGGATGTAGTCGGCGAGATACTTCATGCCGTGCGGGAACTTGTTGTGATCTGCAACGAGATTGCCGTTTTCGTCGCGGCTGTGCTCCGACCAGCAGTCATCGATTACGATGTATTCGTATCCGGCGTCACGGAATCCCTTTTCGACCATGGCGTCGCAGATTTCGATTATGATGTCTTCATTGATGTTTTCACCGAAGGTGTTCCACGTATTGAAGCCCATCGGAGGTGTTCTGAGGATCATATCTTTACTCCTTTCCGTTATACGCTGTACTTGCCCAGGTAGACTTTGCAGTCGTGAGGAGCAAGCTCTGCCGAGAAGTAGTCGTCAACACCCTTGATCTCTTCGCCCGTGAATACTTCGCGGAGATCGAGCTTGAAGCCTGCCGTCTTCGGGAAACCGATATCCCACGGTCTGAAGTCGGATCTGCCTTCGTCCTCTGCAAAGTTGAAGAGAGCGATCGCGAACTCGTTGTTCGAGAGGTGCTTGAAGTAAGTGGGATGCATCTCGCCCTTGGTCTTCGTGATGATCGGAACGCGGCATTCTTCGTCTCTGTCGATGCGGAGAAGGTCCTTGTTCGTTACGAGATCGACCATCTCGGGACGCATTCTGCGAACGTCGTTGCCGAGCATGAGCGGAGCACCGACCATGCACCAGAGTGCGAAGTGAGTCTTGTAGTCGATATCGGTGCAGAGACCGGGATGACCGACGTTGCCGATACCGTCCATGCCGCAGAAGAGCATGTCCATGTCGTTGTAGCAGCCGGTAGCGGAATACTTTTCCTTATCCCACTGGCTCATGGAGATGGAGCGGGCGGCGGAGAATCTTTCACCGATGTCGCCCGTGGAGCGGTAGAGGTGAGCACCCGTCGAACGGATCCACTTTTCGACCTCGTCAAGACCCCAGTTGCAGGCAGAGAAGACGATGTCGCGGCCCGTTGCCTTGAGCGCCATGCTCATTCTGTTATAATAGTTTCTTCCGACGGCTGTTTTTGGGAAGAAGCAGAAGTCGTATTTGAGGAAGTCTACACCCCAGTCGGCAAACGTCTGCGCGTCCGTGAACTCGTGGTCAAAGCTTCCGGGGAAGCCGGCGCAGGTGAGAAGACCGGCGCAGGAGTAAATACCGAACTTCATTCCGAGAGAATGGATGTAGTCGGAAAGTGCCTTCATGCCGTTCGGGAAGCGGTCGGGGTTGGGGACCATCTTACCGTCTTTGTCTCTCTCTTTGAGAGCCCAGCAGTCGTCGATGACGACGTACTCGTAACCGGCGTCCTTGAGACCTTTTGAAACCATGGCGTCGGCGATGGTTTTGATGACGTCTTCACTGATATTGTCGCCGAAGGTGTTCCATGAGTTCCAACCCATGGGGGGAGTTGAAATTACCATATCATATTCCTTTCACAAAAAAGAATTTTTTGCTGTTTTCATTCTATCATATCGGTGCCTCAAAGTCAATTCATTTGAGAAAAAAGCTCCGAAAATATAGCAAAAAAAGAAGACGCTTCGGCGTCTTCTTTTGATTCAGAATAAAGTACATCCCGCTTTTTTGAACTGCTCCGCTTTTTCGAGCAGCATTTCTTTC
>JAKSPW010000041.1 GCA_024404435.1 Clostridia bacterium
GAGGAATTCGGTGATCTTAACCTGATCGAACTCGGTGCCGCGCTTCATCTTGACGAACAGCTTCGGAACGCTGCCCTTCATCTCGTCGGGAACGGGGATGCAGGCGCAGTCGTCGATGCCTTCCATCTTCTTTGCGGTGTTCTCGATCTCGTCGGGCGAGACCTTCTTGCCGCCGATGTTGATGACGTCGCCCTTCCTGCCGAGCAGGATCACGTCGCCGTCCTCATCGATGTACGCGATGTCGTTCGAGTAAACGACGCCGCCTTTCAGAGCCTTTGCGGTCTCTTCCTCGTCCTTGAAGTAGCCCTTCATGTTCATCGGGCCCTTTGAGGAGAGAAGACCGGTGTGCTCCGCGTCTGATTTTATCGGATTCCTGTCGTCGTCAACGATGATGAGCTCGCAGTTGTGAGCCGGATGACCGATGCAGTTCTCCTTGTTGGCGGTATGGTTGAATTCGTAGATGATGATGCAGCCGCTTTCCGTGCTTCCGTAGAAGTTGTAAAGCATCGTGTCGGGAAGCAGCTCGCGCACGGTCTCCTTGTCGGCCTTGTTTATGGGAGCGCTGCCGAGCTGGATGTAGCGGAGTCTGTCGCGGTACTCCGCGAGCTTGCCCTTCGAGAGACGGAGAATGACGGAGAGCGCAGACGGAACGAGGTCCATCGAGTTGACTCCCAGCTCATCGAGATTCTTGAAGAAGCGGTTCATGTCGAGCACGCTTCCGAGAAGCACGACCGTCGCGCCGAGCCACATGTTCGCGTAGTAGCGGCGCAGACCGTGCGAGTGATTCATCGGAGACGGGATCATCTCGACGTTGTCGGGCTTCATCTCAACGCCGTAAACGACGTTTTCCGCAAGCGCGATGTCGTTTCCGTGCGTGAGGACTATGCCTTTTTCCTTGCCCGTCGTGCCCGTGCTGAACAGTATCTCGCTGACGGTGTCGGCGTCCGGAAAAGAGAAGTCCGGCGTCTCTGTCACCGCATTTGCTTTTTCGTAAAACTCCGAAACGGTGAGCGAGGTCTTGCCCTCTGCTTCGACCGGCTTGTTCGTCACGATCACGTCCGCTTCGGCAGAAACGGCGAGCGCGGCGATCTTTTCGGGAGCCGTGCTTTTCTCGGCGGGAACGAAGACCGCGCGGAGAAGATGGAGCGCAAGTTCGAGCGCGAGGTAGTCGACCGTCTGATTTGCCTCGAGAACGACGGTGTCGCCGTCCTTTACTCCGAGGTCTGCAAAGACGGCGGCAGCCTTTCCGATCTTTTCCGCGTATTCGCGGTAAGTGACGCGCGAGGTATCGTCGGCAAGGCAGAGCTTGTCGGGTGTCGTCTTCGCGTGATCAAATACGGCTTCAACGATTGAACGGTACATTTACTGAAGCTCCTCGATCATTTCCCACATGCTCTCGACGGACTGGAAGTACTTGGGCTGGATGTATTCCATCGTTACGGTGATGTCGAAGGTGTCTTCGATGTCGGAGATGAGCGAGACGATCTCGACGGAGTCGAGCACGCCGTTGTCAACGAGCTCCTTTTCCGTGTCGAAGTCGATTCCGGGGTACTTTTCGTTAAGCAGATTTCTGAGTTCTTCCATGATACTTTCTCCTTAAATGTGATGTGTTTTTTAGAATTGTTCGTAAATAAACGCACTTGCGTTGAATTCGGGACCGAATACGCCGAAGATCAGTATTGCCGCAAGGCAGGCGTAGATGAGCAGCCAGCGGAACACGAGGTTCTGACGCGACAGCGTTTCGCGGAGAGGGTATTTCTCCTCGACCATGTCGACTGCCCACAGGATGAAGATCGAAACGAGCATCACGGTGAATGCGTACACGTTAAGTCCGTAGGTAAAGAGGTATGCCGGCAGGAGCCTGTACAGCTCGACCTTGGCAAACATCTGACGGAAGATGAAGAACGCTTCTTTCACCGTGCCCGCCTTGAAGAAGACGCGGCCGATGCAGCAGAGCACGAACGTCCTCGTCATCTGCCACAGCTTCCAGCTGAACGATTCGACGTTTATCTTCAGCTTCTTCGTGAGCGCGGCGAGCGGTCTCTCGAAGATGTTGCCGAGAATGATGAGGCAGGCGTGGAACATTCCCCATGCGACGAAGTTCCATGCGGCACCGTGCCAGATGCCCGTCACCATCCATACGATGAGGGCGGGGAAGCAGGTCGCGAAGAGCTCGCCGAATCTCTTGAGACGGTTCTTTTTCGTATGCTTCTTGACGGAGCGTACGAGCTTCGAGGTCGAAACGGGGTAGTAGATGTAATCCTTGAACCACTCCATGAGCGACATGTGCCATCTGCGCCAGAACTCCGGCATGGTCTTCGCGAAATACGGGTGGTTGAAGTTCTTCTCAAGCGTGATGCCGAACATCTCGGAGATACCGCGGACAATGTCGATGCAGCCCGCGAAGTCGGCGTAGATCTGCACGGAGTAGAGCACGGTCGCAAGCACGATGATGATGCCCTTGTACTCTTCAATGTTTCCGTAGATGTTGTTGACGAAGATGCCGATGCGGTCCGCGACGACGAGCTTCTCGAAGAAGCCCCACAGCGCGAGCTGGGCGCCAAAGGTGATGTTCTTATACGAGAACTTCACGCCGTCCTTCATCTGCGCGCTGAACTTGTTGTATCTGTCGATAGGTCCCTGCACGACGTGCGGGAAGTACGTTATGTACGAAACGTAAGCGAAGACGTTCTTCTCGTAATCATACCGCTTCCAGAAGATGTCGAGCACGTAGCTTATCGCCATGAACGTGTAGAACGAGATGCCCATCGGGAGCAGGATGTCGGGTGCTTCGAGCTGCCCCTTTCCGAGCTTGTCGAGGATGACGTTGATATTCTCGACGGCAAACTCGTTGTATTTGCAGACTGCGAGCAGTCCCACCGCCACGAGGAGCGCGAGAACGAGCCAGAGACGGGCAAGTCTTTTCGACTTTTTCTTGATCGTCTTCTGTTTTTCCTTGTCGTCGCACGCTTCGAGCTTTTTCGCCTCTCTCTTCCAGACGCCGCCGATGAGGACGCCGGCGAGGAAGCTGACGATCGCCGTGATCAGTATGCCGGAGAGGGATTTGAAGATGCCCGAAACGATATCGGAAGTAAATCCGTCCTTGAGACCGGGGTAGAGCTTGCTCCACGTATAGAACGCGAGGCTGGCAACGAGAAGGACGTATTTCTGTGCTTTTCTGCCGTATTTTCCGAATGCGGAGAAGATATAGTAAACGAACAGGATCGCCACACAGAAGGCGAGGAATTCAAATGATACGTAACTCATTATTACCTCCCGTTCAGCCTTCCGCCTTGATCTCCGCCGTTATACCGACGTGATTGAATTTTCCGTAGTTTACGACCTCGTCGACGGTCTTTACCGGCACTACCGTGTAAGTGTACTTCGTGCCGGACTTCAGTCCCTCGTCGCGGTATTCGAGCGTCTCGTAGCCGAAGCTGTCAACGAGTTCCCATGCCGTGGAGTCGCCGCCTTCAACGGGCTTCGACTTGCGGTAGAGCAGGTACCCGTCGGCACCGTAGCTGGCCGTCCAGCCCAGCGCGATGTCGTTGCCGAGCACCGTCGTGGTGATCCACGGAGCGCCGAGAGTATAGTCTCTGACAGGATCTGTGAGTTCAAAGTCAAGGACGTATTCGTCGATCATTCCGCGGTACTTTTCGGATGCCTCGTCCCAGTCGGAATACTCCTCGCGTCCGCGTTTGTCCTCGAAATCATAGTTCTCCGTGAGATACTCGCAGAGGTACTTCGTGAACTTGAGTGAGCCGTGGATGTTGGTGTGCTTTCCGTTGTAGAAATCGAGCGTGGTGTCGAGACCGATCTCGTCGATCTTATTGACGAGGTTGAGCGTCGGGAAGCCTCTCTCCTCCGTGACCTTCGCGATCGCGTTGAGCTCTGCGTGGCTTTCGTCGTTCAGGTCCGCCTGCGGAGCGAGGATGAAGAGCACGTTCACGTCGTCTTCCTCGCAGTAGGAGAGAAGTCCCTCGAGGATGTCTGCCTTCTCTGCGTCGATCTCAGAGGTCTCCTCGCTGTAATTGTACATTCCGGTCACGTCCTTGACGTAGGAAAGGTAGGTGCTGTAATGTACGCCGCCCTTGAGAAGATCGGGCTCGGGAGTGACCGCGTCCTTGTAAAGGTTAGACCAGTTGGAGTGGAAGCGGATGACCGGGAACAGGAATTCGAGGCGGTCGTACCACTCGATGTCGGAACGCTTTCCGAGATCGTTCACCATGTCGATCTTGTTGAGGGAGAACTTCATGAAGTCCGTCATGAAGTGGAAGTGGTTCGTGTCGGGGACGGCGCTCCTGAACGAGTTGAGGTTGATTATGTAAAGCGCGTCGGGCTGCGTCTTTCTGCCCTCTTTGATCATGTACTTCAGAGAAGCCGCCGGCATGTCGGGGATCGAAAGCGGGATGACCGTGATCCCGTAGTGGTCCCACGCCGTGTTGGGCTGCCAGAAGGCGTAAGTCGTGCTCGAGCCGATGTAAACGCCGTCGAGCTTGTCGTCGGGCTCGTCGTAAAAGGCCGTCATCGTCTGATAGATGCGGAAGTCCGTGTTCGTGAATATGCTGTCGATCGCGTGGATCAGGACCGCAAGCAGTATCAGAAACACGACTGCCTTTGCGAGATTTTTGATTTTACTCATTTATTTTTCCTCGGAAAGCGTTAGGATTTTTGTTATTTCGATAATATTCTTCAATCAATCAAACATTATATCATAAATCGCCTGTTTTTGCAAGAAAAATAATTGCGCGGAAAACGAGATTTTTGCGCCGTCCCGGCAAACTTTTATATTGCAAAAAATCTCCGGATATGATAATATTAAACGTGAACGGAGGGAATATGATATGGAATTCGATAAACTTATTTCCGATATGAAATTCGGCGACGAAGTACAGGGCTTTTACATTCTGAAGGACGCCGTTCTGAGAACGGCATCGACGGGCAAGCCTTTCCTGACGGGTGCCATCTCCGACAGGTCGGGAACGCTCGATTTCAAGGTATGGGACTACTCCGGCCCCGTGTCGGCGGCGAGCATCGGCAAGGTGGTCAAGGTCAGGGGAGATCTCGGCGAATACAA
Source organism: Clostridia bacterium (assembly GCA_024404435.1). Taxonomy (GTDB): domain Bacteria; phylum Bacillota; class Clostridia; order Oscillospirales; family CAG-272; genus RUG11130. The sequence goes on from JAKSPW010000041.1 coordinate 5,078, forward strand.
GGGCTCGCTCCAGATGAACGTCTCCAATATCCGCGAGGCGTATCCGGCGGACGATTACGACAGAAAACGGCTCGTTCCCACGGCGCCGATCGACGTCGAGGAAAGGATAAACGAGATCCGTTCCCTCATCGACTCGGTCGACGACCCCGATTACCGCTTCGTGGCACAGACGATGCTCGAGCGTCATCTTGAAAAATTCTCGCAGATCCCGGCGGCAAAGAGCGTTCATCACAGCTTTGTTTCGGGACTGCTCATGCACACGTCAAACATGCTCCGCATCGCCGATTTCCTTGCGGGACAGTATCCGGACGTCATTGACAGAAGCCTGCTTCTGACCGGCACTCTGCTCCACGACTTCTCGAAGGAGAACGAGTTCACGTTCTCGGGCTTCGGACTCGTCACCGACTACTCCGAAAAGGGACAGCTTCTCGGTCATCTCGTGATGGGGGCGGAGGAGATCGGTGAGGTCTGCGCAGACCTTGCGATCCCGGAGAAAAAATCGCTTCTTCTCCGCCACATGGTGCTCTCTCATCACGGAGAGCCCGAGTACGGCGCGGCGGTAAAACCGCTTACCGCGGAGGCGGAGCTTCTCTACCTCATCGACTCGATCGACAGTAAAATGGAGATATTCGCGGAGGTGCTCCCGACGCTCGAGGCGGGGCAGTTCAGCGAGAGAATATTCGCGCTCGACAGAAAAATCTACAAGCACAGAGGGTAAAAACATGGAATTTTCACTCAAAATAATTGACGGCTCGCTCTGCATCACGGCAGACGGCGAGGTGCTCGTTTCCGATATCACGGGATATCTGAAGCACCCGGGAAACATGTACAACGTCATCACCGTTCCGCGAGAGGGCGAGTGGAGACTCGACGGAGACTCGGCACACTGTGACAACTTCACTTTCGAGATGACGCCGTGCAGGGAAGGCATCCTCGTCCGCGGGACGTACACGAATACGACGGGAGAGGCGTTCAGGCAGAATCTTGACTTCACGCCCTTCGCCGGTGTGCTCCACCGCACGGTCGACAGAGCGTTCTTAAACGAATATTTCCCGCAGAACGGCAACAAGGTCTGCGAGATGCAGTCGAAGATCGACAAGGTCCGCACCGTTTTCGGCACGGTCTACGAGAGCGCCGAGAACGCCGCCTTCGACACGCTTGAGGGCGAATCCTTCGCCTTCGGCGCGGCAACGTACGAAAAGTACTTTTCGGGCGTGACTCTCACACGCGAGGGCTTCATCACCGCGAGATGCGACACCGAGCTCCACGTGCTCGAAGCGGGCGGAAGCGTCACCTCCGAGTGGTTCTATCTCGCACCGTATAAGGATGCCGAGAGCGCACTCGTCGGATTTGCGAAGACGGTCGCCGACATCGCGGGCGCTCCGTACATAGAAAGAGAAAATCCCGTCGGATTCTGCACCTGGTACTACTATTTCACGGGTGTCACGCCCGATGCGATCAGGGCGAACATGGCCGTCCTCGACGAGCACCGCGAAGACCTGCCCGTACAGTACATCCAGATCGACGACGGCTGGTTTGACCGCAACGGAAGCTGGAAGCCGAACGAAAAATTCGGCGACATGAAGAAGATGGCGGACGAGATCAAGGCGCACGGATATCTGCCGGGCATCTGGCTCGCTCCGTTCTGGTGCTCCAAGAAGTTCCCTGAACTTCCGGAGGAGCATCCCGACTGGTTCGTTCACGACCTCGACGGCAACCTCATGCCGGGCTCGTTCGCGATCGACTACACGCATCCCGGAGCGAGGGAGTACATGGCGAACATCATACACACGATGGCGTATGACTGGGGCTTCAGATACTTCAAGCTCGACGCGGTGTCGTTCTCTCTCTCGGCGGGCGTTCATCACGATCCCGAGGCGACGGCACTCTCGAACTACAGGCTCGGACTCCGTACCATCCGCGAGAACGTTACGCCCGACTCGTTCATCCTCGACTGCACGGCACCGCTCGGCGGCGCGTGCGGACTCGTCGACGGAATGAGAGTATCCTGCGACGTTTTCGAGAGATGGGAGTCCCTCATCGACGTGTTCAATGCGACGCTCAACAGATTCTACTACCACCGCAACTACTACCTCATCGACAGCGACTGCCTCATCGTCCGCAAGAAGGAGAACGAGGACGAGGAGTGCAGCAGATACTGCACGAGAACGGATACGGAGATCAGAACGTACGTTACCGCGATGGCGGCATCGGGCGGAATACTCATGCTTTCCGACAAGCTCCCGCTTCTCTCGGACGAGCAGCTGAAGCTCATTTCCAAGCTTTTCCCCGTAAATCAGAACGTCGCGCGTCCTCTCGATCTCATGGAATCGAACGTGCCGGGCGTCCTTGATTTCGGCAAATGCGGAAAAACAAGAACGGTCGCGCTCATCAACTGGGGCGACGCTCTGAGAGAAATGTCCGTCGACAACGGCGAGGCTCTCGTCTTTGAGTTCTGGAGCGAAAAAGCCGCGTACCATAAGGGCGGATCGTTCAAAGCAAAGATCGCGCCGAGAAGTGCCGAGGTGTATTTCTTCACGGATCCCGAAGAGCTCGCCGTCATCGGCTCCGACTCGGCAGTCAAAATGCAGAACGAATGGAAGCTTGAAAACGGCAGAATAAACGGCAAACGCCTAAAGAGAAACGAGCGCATTTTCGTGTCTTCGAAGAAGGATATTTCCGAAACCGTCGGATGCTCGGCGAAGAAGGTCGCGGAGACAGACGGATACGGTGTCTACGAGATCACCGACGTATCCGAAGAGTACGTTATCGGATGAGAGAAATAAAGAATCTTACCGTCTGCGTGAAGAAGGGCGGTGCCGCAGACGCGGCGGAATCGTTCGCAAAGCGGACGGGGACCGTAATATCGGACGAGCCGGGCGAGGAGCTGACGCTGCTGTTCGACCGCGAAGGCGTGTCGCTCACCGGTTTCGGACTCTCCTACCGCGGAGACTTCACGGAGATGCTCCGCAGGCTGACGGGCGGGAGACTGCAGCACGAAATGCTCGTTCACATCTCGAAGACCTCCGTGCCCTCCCCGAGAGCGGTCGACGCGACCGCCGGAATGGGAGAAGACTCCATTCTTTTCGCGGCGGCGGGGTACGACGTGACGATGTTCGAGCAGGACCCCGTGATCGCGTGCCTCCTGAAGGACGCGATCCGCAGAGCGAAGAAGGACAATACGCTCGCGCCGATCGTTTCGCGCATGCACCTCGTCGAGGGCAACAGCATCGAGCTGATGCCGGCTCTGCCGTTCAAACCCGACCTCGTCTACCTCGATCCGATGTTCCCCGAAAGGCAGAAATCGGGTCTTATCGGCAAGAAGCTACAGCTCATACAGAAGCTCGAGATGCCCTGCTTCGAGGAAGAGGCGCTTCTCGAGGCGGCGCTGAAGACTTCTCCCGGCAAGATCGTCATAAAACGCCCGCTGAAGGGACCGTATCTCGCGGGGCGCAAGCCCGGTTATACGATCGAGGGCAAGGCGATCAGATACGACTGCATCGTGCCTTGAGGTGAATTATGTTTAATACCGACTACAAAATACATGCGCTCGGACTGCTCCTTTCGGCAGACTGTCTCAGCGAGAGGTACCATCCGCTGATCGGATACCGGGACGCGCTCATTTCCGGACTCGCGGACCTCGGGTGTAAAACGAAAAACGATGCAGCGGCTCTGTCGGACGAAGAGCTGCGCGGGATCGGACTTCGTGACGACGCGACGGTAAGGCTGCTTCGCAGATTTTTCACGATATACGATCCGAGCCCCGCGAAATTCCGCGAGATCGACAAGCTCACCTCAAACGAAGATGAGAGGGCGGCATACCGCGAGCTGTACTGCCTGCCGGGCGTGAAATTCGTCCGCGCAAGGCTCTACTTTCTCTCGGGATTCAGAACG
>JAKSPW010000042.1 GCA_024404435.1 Clostridia bacterium
AGCGAAAGACGGAGGGAGCGTACCGTTTGAAGCTCTATGTCCGTAGGGGAGAACGCCACCCTCCCGCGAGAAAATTAAAAAGCGTGCACTCTATTGCAGCCTCCACACCTCCCTCCCGGAGGGAGCCTTTAGAAAAGCGTCCGCTTAACCGGAGCCTCCCCTTGAGGATGCAAGGGGAGGTGGCGGCGTCAGCCGACGGAAGGGATTTGAAAGCGAGAAGAAAGACAATCCTTCAGTCGGCATTCGCCGCGAACCACAAAACCTCGCTTCGCTCCGCTCCGTTCGGCTTATGCAGACGCTGTTTTCACCTCATAATACTGTTACCTGTCATCTTGCACAACTGTTTATAGTCTTGCTGTTGACAGAGGGCGCCGACCCGCTTCCTACTTGACAGCGGGAGGCTTTTTCCATATAATAAAAGAAAATACATCGGATTGCTCCGGCAAAGGAAAAACTCATGAAAAGAACAATTTCACTCATCGTGGCTCTGCTGATCGCGGCGGCGATCATACCCGTTTTCGCCGTCACGTCGGAGGCGGCGGACGCGTTCCCGTTCCGCGACGTTGCGAAAACAAGATGGAGCCGCGACGTTATCTCGTACGCATGGAATAAAGAATACATGGACGGCGTCGGCACGAACACGTTCGATCCCACAGGCACGATGACACGCGCCATGGCGGTGACCGTGCTCTACCGCATCGACGGCAGCCCCGCGGTCACGGGGAGAACGAAGTTCACCGACGTGCCCGTCGGAAAGTGGTATTCCGACGCGATCACGTGGGCGTATACCTTCGGCATCGTCAACGGCGTTACCGCCGCAAGATTTGCGCCCGACCAATTCGTCACGCGCGAGCAGCTCGTCTCGATCCTCTTCAGATACGCCGCCTACCGCGGAGACGACGTCACGCCGCGCGGAAGTCTCGACGACTTCAGGGACAGAGGCAAGGTCAGCAATTTCGCCGTCTATTCTTTTATGTGGGCGGTCGGCGAGGGACTCGTGAACGGCATTACCGCCGACACTCTCGCGCCGAAGGGAAACGCGACGCGCGAGCAGTTCGCGGCGATTTTGTTCAGATTCGACACACTGGGCTCGGACGACGTGATCCGCGTCATAAACGACAAGATCTATAAGCTCACATTCGAGGACGAATTCGACGAAGACGAGCTCGACACCGCTAAATGGGAGTTCTTACCCGACGGAGCAAGAACGTGGGACGACGACATGGTGACCGTGGAGGACGGACGCCTGAAGCTCTCTGCAGGTAAAGAGGGCGACAGACTCGTCAGCGGCGGAGTGCGTACCCTCGGCCGCTTCGAGCAGTGCCGCGGCTATTTCGAGGCGTCGATGAAGCTCCAGAGCGCACCCGGCTTCTGGGGAGCATTCTGGATGTACGGCGGAAACATGGAAAACGACACTCCCGTCGTTGAAGGTGCGATCGACGGATGTGAGATCGACGTCGTCGAGAGCTTTGACGCAGTGGGCAAAAAGATCAATCACGCGATCCACTGGGACGGATACGTGGAAAGCCATAAGTCCGTCAATATAAACCGCTCCGTTCCCGCATATTACGACGGTTTCCACACGTTCGCGGTCGAGTGGACTGATACCGAATACACTTTCTACGTCGACGGCAAGTACAGCTGGATGGCAACTAAGCCCGGCCCGTGCGAGGTGCCGCTTTATCTGCTCTTTACGACCGAGATCGGCACGTGGGCGGGAGAACTCGACGAGAGCCTGCTCCCCGACGGCATCGAGGTCGAATACGTCAGGGCATATCAGCTCGCAGAGTGAAAATCGGAGAATATCATGGACATAAACGAAGAATCAATAAAAAAGCACTATGAGCTCGGCGGCAAGATCGAGGTCGTCTCCCGCGCGCCTCTGCGCGACAGACACGACTTGTCCGTTCTCTACACGCCGGGTGTCGCGGCTCCGTGCCTCGAAATACAGAAGGACGCGTCGAAAAGCTTCGACCTGACGCGCCGCGCGAATCTCGTTGCCGTCGTGACGGACGGCTCTGCGGTGCTCGGGCTCGGGAACATAGGTCCGCTTGCCGGCATGCCCGTCATGGAGGGCAAATGCCTGCTCTTCAAGGAGCTCGGCGGCGTCGACGCTTTTCCGATCTGCGTCGGCTCGCAGGACGTCGACACGGTCGTCGAGACGGTCGCGCTCATCGCGGGCAGCTTCGGCGGCATAAATCTTGAGGATATCTCCGCGCCGCGCTGCTTCGAGATCGAAGAAAAGCTGAAAGCACGGCTCGACATTCCCGTGTTCCACGACGATCAGCACGGCACCGCCGTGATCGTGCTCGCGGGGATCATAAATTCTCTGAAATTCACCGGCAAAAAGATGGAAGACTGCCGCGTCGTCGTGAACGGTGCGGGAGCCGCCGGCATCGCGATAACGAAGCTGCTTCTTCGCTTCGGCTTTCCCGACGTCGTGGTCTGCGACCGCTTCGGCATCATCTGCGAGGGCGACGGGGGACTGAACTCCGCGCACGAGGCGATCTCGAAGGTCACGAACAGGGAACGCATCCGCGGTACGCTCGCGGACGCGATGAAGGGAGCGGATATCTTCGTCGGAGTCTCCGCGCCCGGCATCGTTTCGGCCGACATGATAAGGAGCATGAACGAAAAGGCGATAGTCTTCGCCATGGCGAATCCCACGCCGGAGATCATGCCCGACGAGGCAAAGGCCGCGGGAGCGGCTGTCGTCGGCACGGGCAGAAGCGACTTCCCGAACCAGATAAACAACGTTATGGCGTTCCCCGGTATCTTCCGCGGTGCGCTCGACGTGAGAGCACGCGAGATAAACGAAGAAATGAAGCTCGCCGCGGCGTACGCCATCGCGGGTGCGCTCCCCGAAGACGAATTCAGGGAAGACAGGATCGTGCCCGACACGCTCGACCCGGAGGTCTTCCGACGCGTGTCCGAGGCTGTGCGCGAGGCGGCGATCAGAACGGGAGTGAACGGAATATGAGAGAAGTCAGCGTTAAGACTCTGACGGAAGAGATCGCGACTGCGGTAATGTGGATAAACTTCAATCTTGAGCCCGATACCGCTTCCGCGTTCTGCCGCATCGCCCTCGCCGAGAGGGATCCCGTAGCGCGCGAGGTGATGGAGCAGCTTGCAAAGAACCTCGAGGTCGCGAGTAAGGAGCAGATACCGATCTGTCAGGACACGGGAATGGCGGTCGTTTTCCTCGAGGTCGGTCAGGACGTGCATTTCACGGACGGCGATCTTTACACCGCGGTGAACGAGGGCGTGAGAAAGGGCTACGTCGAGGGATTTCTTCGCAAATCCGTCGTTTCCGATCCGTTTGACAGAGTGAACACGGGCGACAACACGCCCGCCGTGATACATACGGACATCGTGCCCGGCGACAAGGTGAAGGTGACCGTGAGCGCCAAGGGCTTCGGCAGCGAAAACAAGAGCCGCCTCTTCATGCTGAATCCCGCCGACGGAGAAGAGGGAGTCAGGGCGGCGGTGCTTCAGACGGTTCGCGAGGCGGGAGCCTCCGCGTGCCCGCCGATGACGCTCGGCGTCGGGATCGGCGGCAACTTCGAGAAGTGCGCGCTGATGGCGAAGCACGCTCTCCTGCGCGAAAAGGGCGAGAGCGCCGCGAATGAGCGCGACGCGCGGCTCGAGCGCGAGCTGCTCGACGAGATAAACAAAACGGGGATCGGGCCCGCGGGGCTCGGCGGCGACACGACGGCGCTTGCCGTGAACGTGGAGACCTGCCCGACTCACATCGCGGGACTTCCCGTTGCGGTGAACGTCTGCTGCCACGTGAACAGGCACAAAACGATAATTATCTGAGGAAAAATGGACGGAAAAAGAATCAGTCTGCCGCTGACCGACGAGGTGATCGACACGCTCCGCGTGGGAGACAAAGTGCTCCTGTCGGGCGAGATGACCGTCGCGAGAGACGCGGCGCACAAGAGAATATACGAGGCGATCCTGTCGGGAGAGGAGCCTCCGGTCGACCTGAAGGGCGCGGTCATATATTATATGGGGCCGTCCCCCGCGAGAGAGGACAGACCCATCGGCTCGGCAGGTCCGACGACCTCGGGCAGAATGGATAAGTACACGCCGACGTTTTTGTCTCTCGGCGTCAGGGCGACCGTCGGCAAGGGCGCGCGCTCCGCGGAGGTCACGGAAGCGATCGTGAAGAATCACGCCGTGTATTTCGCCGCCGTCGGCGGCTGCGGCGCGCTTCTGTCGAAGTGCATAACGTCGAGTCGGGTGATCTGCTACCCGGATCTCGGCGCGGAAGCGGTGCTCCGCATTACGGTCGAAGATTTCCCCGTCATCGTCGCCGTCGACTGCACGGGGAGCAGTATTTATTGATAATTATGCGGGGAAAACCTTTTTTGAGAAAAAAGGGTTTTCCCCGCACCCCTTTCCAAAAAACTTTTGAAAAAAGGGGCTTTTTTATTGTACAGCTGAGCATTTTAATAAATTCAGACTATGAAAAAGTCTACCTCAGATCATCAACGCGTCAGCGTTGCATATCATCAGGGCGTCAGCGATGTACTTTTTGCACGCCTTGCGGCGTGATGATATGCAAAAACGGCATCGCCGTGTTTGATGTTGCGCCCGCACACGGGCGCATGAATTGATTTTCTTCCGAAAATCATGAATTGCGGCTAACGCCGCATGAATTGAGCCGCCGCATATGCGGCGGCTCATGAATTCTCGCTTCGCTCCATGAATTCCCTTTTTTCAAAAGCTTTTTGAAGGGGGTGCGGGGGAAACCTTTTTCTCGAAAAAGTTTCCCCCGCATATTTTTATTTATTTAATTATATTCCTCAAACCCCGGGTCGACTTCGCGGAGCTCGTCGACTGAGTCGATCTCCACGATCTGATCCGCGGAAACGGGATGCACGGTAAGTGCGAGCTTATCGAGGTTTGCGTCCACGATCTCGTCCCAATAGAGGCCCTCGTGGCCCTCGTGTTCATAGGCCTCGTTCACGGCATCCGCTATGATCTTCGCGTCCTCCGCCGTGAAGTACGACACGCCGACCATGTTGTAAACGTCGTCGCCGTACTTGCCGACGCGGGTGATTCGCCCCGTCTCATCGGTGTCGAACACCCAGTCGTCCGAGTGCCCCTCTACCATCTTGCCGTAGTAGCACGAGCCCTCGAGCTTCGAGGTGAAGATGTCCGGATCGGACACATACAGGTCTGCCTCGCAGATGAAGCAGGGAGTATTTCCCATTACGCCGCACACGGCCTTTATCGACGAAATGTTGTTCTTTACCGTGTACTCCGTGTTCTCGACAACGGTCACGTTCGGATATTTTTCCTCGAGGAATTTCATCATTTCGCCCTTGTAGCCGACGACGACGTAAATGTGCTCAACGCCGCGCTTTTCGAGCCCCGCGATGACCGTCTCGATCATCGACTTTCCGAAGACCTTGACGAGCGGCTTCGGCATCTTTTCCGTAAGCGGTCTCATTCTCGTTCCGAGTCCCGCCGCCATAAGAATCGCAATTTCTTTTGTCATTATATCTTTTTCCTTCTTGAAATATAAAATATCAGACCAAGTACCACCCATACCGCAAGCATTATGTACGACTCCCTGCAGAAGTGAACTCCGGAGAGCCCCGGGATCGGGACGAGCTGGAGCACCATGAAGGCGAGCGAGAAAATGCTTCCGAGTACAGCCATTGCTTTCAGCCACGCGGAGCCGTCGCCGTCGCGCTTCAGCGTCACGAGAGTCGCGAGACACGTGAAGCCGTAGCCGATGGACGCGCCGATCGCGGACATATCGACGAACCAGCCGAGCGCCTCTCTTCCGAGGATCGGACCGGAAAGCGAGACGATCATACAGAAGAGCATCGCGTTCTTCGGTGTTCCGAATCTCCCGTCGACCCTGCCGAAGACCTCCGGCAGATAGCCGTCTCGGGACATCGAGTACATCAGCCTCGACGAGGCGAGATAGAAGCCCATGATGCCCGAGAGCACCGCGCACGAGACCGCAACTCCCACGAGCACCTTGCCGAACGTGCCGAGCAGCTCTTCAGCCGCCACGAGGAGTACCCAGTCTCCCGCCAGCACGCGGTCGGGCCAGTTCTCGAGAGCCGCAGCCGCGACCGTGTTGTTCGCCGTGTAGACGAAGCAGCCGAACGCGATGGCGATTATCATGATAAAGCTGACTTTTTTATAGGAAAACTTAAATTCCTCCGCCGCCTGCGGGATCGTGTCGAAGCCGACGTACGCCCACGGCGCGATGGCGAAGGTCGCAAGCACGGCGGAGATGATCCCCTTTGATCCGAGGTGCGCGAAGTCGCCGACGGCCTCGCCCGTTGCGCCCGCCGCCGCGGCAGCCGCCTTGTCGAAGCCCCAGACGGGCTCCATGTTGACGCCCTTCGTCTTGCTGCTGATGACTGCGGCGATCGTCAGAGTGAAGACCGACACCGCGAGGAGCACCGCGAGCACCGTCTGTACAAATCCCGCCTTCTTAACGCCGATGATGTTGAGAAAAGCGAACAGGATCAGGATCGACATCGCGAGGATGATCTCGCCGAGGTGGACCTCAAAGCCCGCGATCGTATAGCTGAAGCCGAACTTCAGCACGTCCGCGTCTCCGTCGAGTCCGTCGACGATAAGACCTATCGCCGTCGAATTCATCGGCACGTTGGTCAGGTACGCCGCGACGAGAAACCAGCCGCAGGTGTATGCCGCCGTCTTGCCGAAGCACGCCTTAGTGAACGTGAATTCGCCGCCCGCCTTCGGATATTTCGGCACCATGTACGCGTAGCTGAACGCGATGATGACCATAACGAGCGCGCCGAGCACCATCGCGATCGCGGTGCCCGCCACTCCCGAATTCGGGAGGAATTTTTTGCCGGGATTGATGAACGAGCCCCAGCCGATGATGCACCCGAAGGCGATCGCCCAGACGTGCATGGGACTTAACTGCTTTTTCAGTTCCGTTTCGCTCTTTTTCTTGTTCATATCCTTCCTACCTATACGTCATAAGATTTGTCAATGGCTTTAAGCTCTCTGAAAGTGTCGATCTCCGTTACGTCATCCGACGTGCATTCGCGTATCTCGACCTTGTATTCCCCGGGGAAGTACCTGAACGGCACCTGATCCCAGTATCTCTCCTTGCCGCCCGGCATTTCGTACGCCTCGCTGATGTGCTCGGAGAGCTTTCTGCCGTCCGCCTCGTTCCAATACGAGATGCCGACCTCCTGCCAGCAGTTGATGCCTCCGACCTTCTGCTCCTTGATGATCCCGTCCTTCACGTCGAAACACCAGTCGTCCGTGCGCTCCGCGGGGATGCCGAGGAAGTTCGAAGAATACTGATATTTCGTGATGAGCGACGGATTCGAGAGAAAGAGGTCCGCCTCGAGCACGTACGCGCCGCCGAGCAGGTATCTCGCGCACATGGCGGAGGAAATGTTGTTCGTTTCGTTGTACGCGGGGTTTTCGATGAATCGGATCATCGGATATTTGTAGAGGAGCTGATCGAACTGCTCCGCGAGATAGCCGCGCACGATGTATATTTCGTTTATTCCCGCCGCGATCACGGCGTCGAGCAGAGTGTCGATCATGCGCTTGCCGCGCACTCTCACGAGCGGCTTCGGAGTGTTCAGCGTCACCGGCACGAGGCGCGAGCCGAAGCCCGCCGCGATGAAGACCGCCCGCTTGACGCGGTACGGCTCGAGCGCGAGGAAGCCGGCTTCCGTTATCTTGCCGTCGTCGATGAGCCCGTCCTCGGAGAGCTCTCTCAGCGTCCTGTTGACGCTTCCGAGCGAAAGTCCCGTCCTGCGGCACAGCTCGCGCTGAGTCACGGAGCCCGTTTCCGAGGCAAGACGCGTCAGGACGTCAAACTGTTTTCGTGAAAATTTCATATTTATCCCCATTTGTTCCAATATGGCAAAACTATCGGCGCACGTGGAACGCCGGAACACGCAAAATGCGCGGAAAAACAGCAAAAATTGCCCTGCGTTCGACTCGCAAGGCCATATTTTACGCTTTGGAACGCGCCGGATCGACGTGCTGAATGTTCCAAACATCGAGATTATATCACACCCGTGAACAAAAATCAATAGTTTAACAATAAAAAAACTCCCTTTCGGGAGTTTTTCTTTATAACGTAACGGCTTCTTTTTCCGCTTCGTGCATTTCGTCCGCGGAGTCGGCGTCGCGGTTGAGCTCGTCCGGATCGCGGAACGTCGGCACCGCCTTTCTCATCGCCTCGCGGATATTGCCGCCGGATGTCACTTCGCCGATGAGGAAGTTGAGCTTCTCGTCGACCTCTTCTCTCGTGAGAGGCGAGTCGTGCTCGATGAAGATCTTCTTGTTTTCCGTCTTCGTGAGGCTTTCGGTCTTTATGAGCAGCTCCTCGTAGAGCTTTTCGCCCGGCCTCAGGCCGATCTCTTTGATCTCAACGTCGCGCCCCGGCTCAAGCCCCGAGAGCTTTATCATGTTCACGGCGAGGTCGTATATCTTCACGGGTCTTCCCATGTCGAGCACGAAGAGCTCGCCGCTCTTCGCCATTGCTCCCGCCGTGAGCACGAGACGGCTCGCCTCCGGGATCGTCATGAAACATCTGATGATGCGCTTGGCGGTGATG
>JAKSPW010000043.1 GCA_024404435.1 Clostridia bacterium
TCGGCGGAACGTCGAGCTTCTCGAACGAGCCGCTCATCGAGTCCTTGCCGCCGATAGAGCCGATGCCGAGCTCCATCTGCGCCTTGAATGCGCCGAGCAGAGCCGCGAGCGGCTTGCCCCAGCGGCGGGCGTCCGTTCTCGGGCTTTCGAAATACTCCTGGAACGTGAGGTACACGTCCTTGAAGTCCGCACCCGTCGCGATCAGCTTGCAGACCGATTCGACAACTGCGAGGTACGCGCCGTGATACTGACTCTTTTCCGCGATGAAGGGGTTGTAGCCGAACGCCATGAACGAGCAGTCGTCCGTGTGTCCCTTTTCGACGGAGATCTTCTGCACCATCGCCTGGATGGGAGTCTTCTGATTCTTGCCGCCGAACGGCATGAGGACCGTTCCCGCGCCGATCGTCGAGTCGAATCTCTCGGAGAGACCGCGGCGGGAGCAGGTGTTGAGGTCGGAGGCGACGGAGACGAAGTTCTCCGTGAAGCCTCTGCCGATCTTCTTTTCTTCATAAACGGGAGCGGCGGGAGCGATGCTGATATGCTTGTCCGCGCCGTTGGAGTTAAGAAACTCGCGGCTGACGTCAACGATCGTCTTGCCGTTCCAGTGCATCACGAGGCGGTCGGTGTCCGTGACGGTTGCCACGGGAGTTGCCATGAGGTTCTCGCGGCTTGCGATCGCGATGAATGAGTCGACGTTCTCCTTCTCGACGACGACTGCCATTCTTTCCTGCGACTCGCTGATTGCGAGCTCCGTGCCGTCGAGTCCTTCGTATTTCTTCGGAACTGCATTAAGGTCGATGTCAAGTCCGTCGGCAAGTTCGCCGATGGCGACGGAAACACCGCCGGCACCGAAGTCGTTGCATCTCTTTATCATACGGCATGCGTCGTGATCGCGGAAGAGCCTCTGCAGCTTTCTTTCCTCGGGCGCGTTGCCTTTCTGAACTTCCGCTCCGCAGGTCTCGACCGAGTGCGCGTTGTGGGCCTTCGACGAGCCGGTGGCACCGCCGATGCCGTCGCGTCCGGTCGCACCGCCGAGAAGGATGACGACGTCACCCGCTTCGGGAACTTCGCGTCTGACGTTAGCTTCGGGAGTCGCTGCGATGACGGCACCGATCTCCATGCGCTTTGCGGCGTAGCCGGGATGGTAGATCTCGTCGACGATGCCCGTCGCGAGTCCGATCTGGTTGCCGTATGAGGAGTATCCGGCGGCAGCCGTTGTGACGATCTTTCTCTGCGGGAGCTTGCCGGGAATCGTGTCCGTTACCGGAACGGTCGGGTCGGCAGCACCCGTGACTCTCATCGCGCCGTAGACGTACGATCTGCCGGAAAGCGGGTCGCGGATCGCGCCGCCGATGCAGGTCGCAGCACCGCCGAACGGCTCGATCTCCGTCGGGTGATTGTGTGTTTCGTTCTTGAAGAGGAGCAGCCACGGCTCACTCTTCCCGTCGACTTCAACGTCGATCTTCACCGTGCAGGCGTTGATCTCCTCCGACTCGTCGAGACGCGGGAGCTTGCCTTCTTTCTTGAGGTGACGAACGGCGATGGTCGCTATATCCATCAGGCAGATCGGTTTCGTTCTGCCGAGTTTCTTTCTCGTTTCGATATATTCGTTCCACGCGGACGCGAGAAGCTCGTCCTCGAACTTCACGTCGTCGATGACGGTGAGGAACGTGGTGTGACGGCAGTGATCGGACCAGTAGGTGTCGATCATGCGTATTTCCGTAATTGTCGGATCGCGCTTTTCGGAAATAAAATATTTCTGACAGAACGCGATGTCGTCCGCGTCCATGGCGAGACCGTAGTCGGAAACGAACTTTTCAAGTCCCGCGCGGTCGAGGGAATTGAAGCCGTCGAGTGTCTTTACTTCCGTCGGCACGTCGAAGTCGGCGACGATCGTATCGGGCTTTTCAAGAGCAGCCTCTCTCGCCTCGACGGGGTTGATGACGTACTTCTTGATCTCGTTTATCTCGTCGTCCGAGAGGTCTCCGTACAGAGCGTAGACCTTTGCCGTGCGGATCGCGGGACGTTCTCCCTTGGAGATTATCTGGATGCACTGTGCGGCGGAGTCTGCTCTCTGGTCGTACTGACCGGGGAGGTACTCGACTGCGAAAACGCGGGCACCTTCCGTGTCGATCTCCTCGGAGACCATATCGAGCTGAGGCTCGGAGAAAACCGTCGTCTTTGCGTAGTCGAAAAGCTCTCTCGTAATGTTTTCCGCGTCGTATCTGTTGATGACGCGCACGTCGGTCAGCGCACCGATGCCGAGAAGCTCCGACGCGTCTTTTTTAAGAGCGGCTGCCTCGTGGGCAAGCTCTTTTTTCTTTTCGGAATATACTCTATAAACCATTATTTTCCCGCCTTTAATGCTGCCTCACCTATGTCGCGGCGGCAGTAAGCGCCGTCAAAGGTGATCTTGTCTGTCATTTCATATGCCTTGTCTATCGCGTCCTTAAGTGTGTCGGCGACTGCCGTCGTGCCGAGCACTCTTCCGCCGCTCGTGACGAGTTTACCGTCCTTTACTGCGGCACCCGCGACGTAAACGCTGCCCGAAACGTCGTCGGGGATCGTGATCTCAAAGCCCTTCGCGTACTTCACGGGGTAACCGTTCGAGGCGAGTATCACGCAGCAGGCGTGAGCGTCGCGGAACTTCACTTCCGTTTCGGCAAGCGTGCCGTCGGTGGTCGCTCTCATGACCGTATAAAGGTCGCTTTCGAGAAGCGGGAGCACCACCTGCGTTTCGGGGTCTCCGAAGCGGCAGTTGTACTCGATGACCTTCGGCCCGTCGGGAGTGATCATGAGTCCGAAGTAGAGGCATCCCTTGAAGGTGCGCCCTTCGGCGTTCATGGCCGCGATCGTCGGGAGGAAGATCTCATTCATACATCTTTCCGCGATCTCGGGCGTGTAATACGGGTTCGGAGCAACGGTGCCCATGCCGCCCGTGTTGAGTCCGACGTTTCCGTCACCGATCCTCTTGTGATCCACTGAAAAGACCATCGGAACGACCGTCGTGCCGTCGGTGAAGGAAAGGACGGAGACCTCGGGGCCCGTGAGGAACTCCTCGATGACGATCTGATCTCCGCTCTTGCCGAACGCCTTGTCCTTCATGATGGAGTTGACGGCGTCGACTGCGGCATCTCTCGTTTCGGCGATGATGACGCCTTTTCCGAGCGCCAGCCCGTCGGCCTTGATGACCGTCGGGACGGGTGCCGCCTTTACGTATTCGAGTGCGGCATCCGCGTCCGTGAACACCTCGTAACGGGCGGTCGGGATGCCGTATTTTTTCATGAGATTTTTGGAGAAGACCTTGCTTCCCTCGATGATGGCGGCATTTGCCTTCGGGCCGAAGCAGGGAATACCGACAGCCTCGAGTGCGTCGACAGCGCCGAGAACGAGCGGGTCGTCCGGCGCGACGACTGCGTAGTCTATCGCGTTTTCAGACGCGAACTTTACGATGCCGTCGATGTCCGTCGCCGAACCGGGAACGCAGACCGCGTCACGGGCGATGCCTCCGTTTCCGGGAAGAGCATATATTTCGGTAACTTCACGGCTTTCCTTAAGCTTTTTGATTATGGCGTGCTCTCGCCCGCCTCCGCCGACAACAAGAATTTTCATTGCCTTGCCTTTCTCCGATAAATGTTTTCCGGTCGTGTAATAATTGCCGATGATTTTTTAATAAAATTCGTTTTCAGGGCAGCTTTGCCGCCCTGAAAACTCCTTCAAAAGCGAGCTCTGCGAGCTCTCGCGCCGAGGGGAGCCCCAAAAACTTCATTTTTGTGGGCGGCGATAAAGCGCGAGGAGACACCGGTAAAACTTTGTTTTACCGGTGAGATAATCAATGGTGGAACAGTCTCATTCCCGTGAACGCCATCGTCATGCCGTATTTGTCGCAGCATTCGATGACGAGATCGTCTCTGATCGATCCGCCGGGCTCTGCGATGTATCTGACGCCGCTCTTCTTCGCTCTTTCGATGTTGTCACCGAACGGGAAGAACGCGTCGGAGCCGAGAGATACGCCGTCGATCGTGTCAAGGTATGCACGGATCTCTTCGTCCGTCAGCGGCTCGGGACGGGACGTGAAATACTTCTGCCAGTTGCCGTCAGCGCAGACGTCTTCTTCGTTTCTGTTGATGTAGCCGTCGATTACGTTGTCTCTGTCGGGTCTGCCGAGGTCGTCTCTGAAGGGAAGAGCGAGCACCTTGTCATGCTGACGGAGGAACCACGTGTCTGCCTTGGAGCCTGCGAGACGCGTGCAGTGGATTCTCGACTGCTGACCTGCGCCGACGCCGATGGCCTGACCGTCTACTGCGTAGCATACGGAGTTGGACTGCGTGTACTTGAGCGTGATGAGGGCGACGATGAGGTCGCGTACCGCCGATTCGGGAAGGTCCTTGTTTGCGGTCACGAGATTCGTGAGGAGTTCTTCACCGATCTTGAAGTTATTTCTGCCCTGCTCGAAGGTGATGCCGAACACCTGCTTGCGTGTGGTCGTCTCGGGAACGGAGTTCTCGTCGATCTTTACGATGTTGTAGTTGCCTTTTCTCTTCGTTTTCAGGATCTCGAGTGCTTCGGGTTCGTATCCGGGGGCGATGATGCCGTCGGAGACCTCGCGCTTGAGCATCTTCGCGGTGGTCACGTCGCAGACGTCCGAAAGAGCGACCCAGTCGCCGAAGGAGCACATTCTGTCGGTACCGCGGGCACGCGCGTAAGCGCAGGCGAGGGGAGAGTCGTCAAGACCTTCGATGTCGTCGACGAAGCACGCCTTCTTGAGCTTGTCGGAAAGCTTGATGCCGACAGCCGCGGACGTGGGAGAAACGTGCTTGAAGGAGGTGACTGCGGGGAGACCGAGCGCTGCCTTCAGCTCACGGACGAGCTGCCACGAGTTGAACGCGTCGAGGAAGTTGATATATCCCGGTCTGCCGGAGAGGATCTCGATCGGGAGCTCGCTGCCGTCTGCCATGAAGATCTTAGAGGGCTTCTGATTGGGGTTGCAGCCGTATTTAAGTTCAAATTCTTTCATTTTTTTCCTCAATTATTCTTATTGATGAGTCGGTTCGTTTCCTCGCCGGTCTCAAGGTTCGTGTAGCGAACGTAAAGGGAGATCTTGTTGTCCGCGTCGAGAGCATCCCAGAGGGAATTCGTGAAGCAGTCGATGCAGTTCGGGATGACTACTCTTTCGGGCTCACCCCGGAACGTCGGGATCGGAGTGCCGTCGCAGACGTAGGTGTGGATGAAATGTCCGACACCGGCGACGGAGGGGTAGGAGAACGCGAAACGGCTGCATGCCGAGCCTTCGGCGTCGGCACTCTTGAGGATGCTCATTTCATACGAGAAATCGCCGTTTTCAAAAGTGAGCATGCCGCTGATGCGGGGCGTGAAGTTCGGAGCATCGGGCTCGAACTCTCTCTTCTTCAGCGCGTGGTGGAAGCACTTGCCGTTTTCGAGAGCCTCGTAGATCGTATCGGTCTGATCGCCGTTGGTGACGATGAGCTTGTTTTCATATTTGCGGAGAGCCGCATAGATGATGAGGCTCGGGTCCTCGACCTTGGAAGCATCGAACGGCTCCGTGTAGAGAGCTCCGTCTCTTTCGGTAAAGACTCTGTTGCGGCTGTTTGCGCTTCTGCCCATGATGAAGTAAGCGGAAACCGCGTTCTTTCCGTCCTCGCTCTTGCCGATGACGATGCCGCGTCCGACGTAGGAGTTGCCTTTGATGAGGCTTGCTATATCGTGTGTTTCGTAAACGTTCATTTTATTCTTTCCTTTGAATATTCTTTACAGACTTTTTCGAGTGCGGCGGGGAGGATCTTCCACTCTGCGAGGCGCATCACGCGAAGCTGGAGCGACTCGGGAGTGTCGAAGCTCTTGATGGCGACGGACTTCTGCATGATGATCTCGCCGCCGTCGGGGATCTCGTTGACGAAGTGCACCGTCGCGCCCGTGACCTTCACGCCGTAGGCGAGAGCCGCTTCGTGCACGCGCAGGCCGTAGAAGCCTTCGCCGCAGAACGACGGGATGAGCGACGGATGGATATTGATTATCCTTCTCGGATATTTCGAGGTAAAGCGCTCGCTGAGGATCGCCATGAAGCCCGCGAGGACGATGATGTCGATCGAGTATTCGTCAAGCAGAGCGATTATCGCGTCCTCGAAGGCCTCGGTGCTGCCAAGCTCCTTCTTTGAGACGACGGCAGTGTCGATCTTCGCGTCTGCCGCACGCTCAAGTGCGTACGCACCGGCTTTGTTGGAGATGACGAGCTTTATTTTGCCGTGCTTTATCACGCCTTTTCTTTCGGCGTCGATCAGTGCCTGGAGATTGGTGCCGCCTCCCGATACGAGGACGGCGACGTTGACGGTTTTTTTCATCTGAGTGTCACCTTTTCCGTCTGCTTTCCGATCTTGCCGATGACGTAAGCGTCTTCACCTGCCCCGTGCAGTACGGAGAGAGCGGTGTCGGCCTCGTCCTTCGGGACGATGACGCACATTCCGACGCCCATGTTGAACGTGTTGAACATGTCGCGCTCGGAGATCCCGCCGACCTTTGAAATAAGGCCGAAGATCGGAAGGACTTTCACGGCGCTCTTTTCGATGTCCGCTCCGAGTCCGTCGGGGATACATCTCGGGATATTCTCGAAGAAGCCGCCGCCGGTGATGTGGGAGATACCGCGGACGTTCACCTTTTCGAGAAGAGCGAGGATCGGTTTCACGTAGATCTTCGTCGGAGTGAGGAGGACCTCGCCGACGGATCTGCCGCCCAGCTCGGGAACGGGAGATGTGATATCGCTGTTTTCAACGTCGAAGACCTTGCGGACGAGCGAGAAGCCGTTGGAGTGGACTCCGCTCGAGGGAAGGGCGATGATGACGTCTCCCTCCTTCATCTTCGAGTGGTCGATTATCTTGTCTTTATCAACGACACCCGTGCAGTAGCCCGCGAGGTCGTATTCGTCTGCGGGATAGAAGCCGGGCATCTCCGCGGTCTCGCCGCCGATGAGAGCCGCGCCTGCCTGAATGCAGCCGTCGGCAACGCCCTTGACTATGTCCGCGATGCGCTCGGGAACGTTCTTTCCGCAGGCGATGTAATCGAGGAAGTAAAGCGGCTTTGCTCCGCAGCAGATGACGTCGTTGACGCACATTGCCACGCAGTCGATGCCGACCGTGTCGTGACGGTCAAGAAGGAAGGCGAGCTTTAATTTCGTGCCGACGCCGTCCGTTCCCGAAACGAGAACGGGATGGGTAATGCCCTCGAGATCGAGCTCGAAGAGACCGCCGAAGCCGCCGATGTCGGAGCAGACGCCCTTCGTGTGAGTCTTTACAACGTGAGCTTTCATAAGCTCTACTGCCTTATAGCCCGCGGTGATGTCAACGCCGGCGGCAGCATAGCTGTCAGATTTCGACTGTGTGTTCATTGTCAGTTCTCCTTTCCGTTCCAGCAATACGTGCAGAGCTTGCACTTGTCGATGCCTATTGCCTTTACGATGCCCTCGAGAGACTGGAACTCGAGAGATGCGAAGTGGAATTTCTCGCAGATCGCACGTCTGAGATTTTTGCCTCTTTCCGTCGAGGAATCGCTGTATTCTTCAATGTGTTCGAAGCCCTCCTCACCCTCGAGCTCCATGATCACGCGGCGGGCGAGAAGCTCCATGTCGCTCGTGGCTCTCGAGAAGTTGAGGTACTTGCAGCCGTACATGATCGGCGGGCAGGCGCTTCTCATGTGGACCTCCTCCGCGCCGTTGTCGTAGAGGAAGTCGACCGTTTCCTTGAGCTGAGTTCCGCGGACGATTGAGTCGTCGACGAAGAGAAGCTTTTTGCCTTTTATCAGCTCGTTAACGGGTATCTGCTTCATTTTTGCGACTCTTTCGCGGTCGACCTGCTCCGCACTTATGAAGCTTCGCGGCCACGTGGGAGTGTATTTGATGAACGGGCGCGAGAAGGAAACTCCGCTCTTGTTGGCGTAGCCTATCGCGTGAGGCGTACCGGAGTCCGGAACGCCGGAAACGTAGTCGATGCCTTCCGCGTTTCCGCACAGCTTGTCGTTTTCCGCCATGATCTCGCCGTTGCGGTATCTCATCGTTTCAACGTTGATGCCCTCGTAGGACGAGGTCGGATATCCGTAATAGGACCAGAGGAAAGCGCAGATCTTCATCTTTTTGCCGGGCGCATTCAGGACCTTCACCTCGTCCCTGCCGATCTCGACGATCTCCCCGGGTCCGAGCTCACGGGTGATCTCGTAGCCGAGCTTCGTTGCGGCGAAGGACTCGAAGGTCACGCACTGTCCGTGCTCGCCTTTGCCGATCATCACGGGCGTGCGGCCGTATTTGTCTCTCGCGGCGATGATGGAGCCGTCGTCCCGGAGCAACAGGAACGACGCGGAACCTTTGATCGAATCCTGCACGAATTTTATTCCGTCGACCACGTTGCTCTTGAGGTCGATGAGCGCGGCGACGAGCTCGGAAATGTTGACCTTTCCTCCCGTCATCGCGTCGAAATGTCCGCTGCCGAAGCGGAGATAGAGATCGATCAGCTCGTC
>JAKSPW010000044.1 GCA_024404435.1 Clostridia bacterium
TGAGTGTCCTTGCGGACTCTCCGCAGAGCGCTTGATGTTTGTGCGTGTTTTCCGTCCTTGCAGAGCAGCACGACGTCTCCGTCCTTATCCGTGCGGTAATACTCCACGCCCGCCTCACCGAGTCTGTTTATGGTCGCCTGATGAGGATGTCCGTAGTCGTTGTTTTTGCCGCACGATATAGAAGCGAAGCGGGGGCTGACGGCTGACAGCCACTCGCCCGTCGTAGAGCCCGACGAGCCGTGATGACCGACTTTCAGTATGTCGGCGTCGAGTCTGTCGCCGTAGGTTTTCATTATTTCCGTCTCAACGTCCGCTTCCGCGTCTCCCGTAAAGAGGGCTGTCGTCCCGCCCGCGGTCACCTTCAGAACGATGCTGTTGTTATTGAGGTCTCCGTAATCCCTTGCGGGAGACAGCGCCTCGAATGTCACGTCGCCGTACTCGTACGTCTCTCCCACGACCGCCTCGGTCGGCGTGAGGTCGTGCTTTTCCATCGCGTCGAGCGTTCTGCCGTAAAACACCGCGTCGGAGGCGTATGCCGTCATGAGCACCGCGTCGACGTCTATGCCGTTCAGGACGGCGGACGCCGCGCCCATATGATCCTCATGCGCGTGCGTGAGCACGAGGCAGTCGATCCGGTCCGTGTATTCCCCGACGTAATCAAGAAAGTCCGAAGCATTGTCGGTCGGGCCACAGTCGATGACGACGCAGGTGTCTCCCGCGAGTATCATCGCGCCGTCGCCCTGCCCCACGTCGATGAAGTGGAACTCCGCGTCCGCGTCGGTCAGCGGCTCGTCGTCCTTTTTCCCGTTGATGAGGAACAAAATGAAGCCGATCGCTATGAGAAGGCCGAGGATCACAAGTCCCGTCCTTGTACGGGCGAGCCGTTTCAGCCTCTTTTTCCCGTTCAGAGTCAGTCTTTTGTCATCCATTGCCGTACCTATCAGAAAAATTCAAAATTATCCGGGGAGCTGCCCCGGATAATTTTTATATCTTGGAACTTGAATCGATCTCGAGGCCGCGCTGCAGTCTGTCGAGGTCGCTGACGATCTTTTCGATCCAGTCCGCCTTGACGTAGAACTCGCCGGAGCCGTTGACGGTCATCAGCGCACGTCTCGTCGAATAGCGGTAGAATGCGTACTCGTTTACCGTTCCGTCGTTCATTCTGAAGATGACGGAGGCGACGAGATTGCCGTCGTCCGCGATGAGCTTTTCCTTTTCTTCGTCAGTAAGGTCCGCCGCGCCGTCAAGCTGAACGGAAAGAAGGACCTTATAGAATTCTCTGAAGTTGTAAACGTCGCTGTTCGTCATCTCGAAGCCGTTGTCTGCGGAGACCTCGAGAGTTGCCTTGCCGTCCTCGTCCGTTCCGTGGTTCAGCTCGAACTTGATCTTCTCGTCTCCCGTGTTGACGGTGAGTCTGTCGACGTAAGTGATATTGTACATTATCGGCTTGTCGTGCATCGTGTGCGTTAGGTCGTATTCTAGCCTCGAGAGCTTGTCGTTGGCGCCTCTGAGCTCCGTATGGGAGCCGGTGAGGTTCGTCATCGGGTAGTAGCAGCCGTGCTCCTGGTGCTCGGAAACGTAAATGAGGAACTGATAGTTCTCACCGAGCTGGAAGAAGATCGTGTAATACGGATCGTCAAGACCGTATTTTGCGAATTCCGCTTCGTCATGCCCGAGGTAAACGGTCTCTTCTCCGAGCAGAGAGATGAATCTCGAGACAAGCGTGAGGAAGAAGGTGTCGTCCGTCTTATATCCTGCCGGATAAGCGAGCTTCGTCTCCGCCATGGCGTCGGGATTGACGAATTCCTCCTGCGTGCATTGCTTCACCGACACGAAAACGTCGTCTCCGTGCAGAACGGTGAAGTTGTCTACGAACATATAGCTCTCCTGCGTCAGGCCCACGCAGACGATCGGGTCGATGAAAGACGCGGCCGGAGCGAGGATGCTGTTTTTGATATTAGAGCTGAGAACGTAGATGCAGTCGCGTCCCTCGAGCGCGGCGTAATAGCCCGTGCCGGACACGAGCTCGTCGCCGACGTTGACGCGGTACTCTTTTTTGTCCGTGCCGGTGAGGATCCAGTATGCCTGCGGCTCGTCGAGTCCGTAGGTCGCATAGTCCTCCGCCGTTGCCTTATCGGTCACCCTCTCCATGGCTATGGTGTAGCCCGCGGAGACGACGAGCTGAGCGAACGCCTCGTCCTGATATGCGATGCCGTTGAAGCCGTCGAGCATGAACGTGGTCTCACCGTTCTCGGTCACTCTCGTGAACTTATATTCACCCGTGGAGTTGTGTACCTCGATCGAGTCGATGTCCTTTCTCTCGACGTGCGGGAACATGAGCACTCTGCCGTTAGGCCCCTCGACCTCGCCATCGATGAGTTCGATGGGCTTTGTCTCTTCCGTCTTGTTGACGATCGGACGGACGACGGCCAGATAACCGATGAGGAGCAGAAGAAAGACTCCGACCGTCACTGCGGCGGTTATGATCTTATCCTTTTTCATGAGTGGCGTCTCCTGATGATCACGACAGTACCGACAAGTGCGATCACGACGGGAATGATGAACGTGAGTTCAAACGTCATCGTCGTGGACTGTGCGGTCGTGGCTTTGCTCGACGTATCGTCGAACGGTCTGAACGGCAGGTCTGCGAGCACGCTGTCGCGGCCGATGAGCTTCATCGCCGAGAAGATGACGTCGCTGTTGCCGTAAGCGCCGCTGACGAGGTAGTTGTTGGAGGCAAAGCTCGGTGAGCCCGCCGCCATAACGTACGAATAGTAGTGATTGTTGTCGATGATGCGGCTTTCGAGCGTGACTGTGAGAAGCGGGTACTCTTTTCCGCTTTCAGCCGTCTCGCCCGTCTCGTTGTCGATAAGCTCCGATGTGTCGTACGACATCAGCATCGGAGAGACTGTGCGCGTGCCGGACATCGTGGAATCGCTGTCCCAGAGAACGTCGACGGGCATCGCTTTTCTGATGATCGAGCGCGGCATTCCGTCAAAGTTGCGGAGCTTCGAGTACAGAGATGCGCCGAAGGAATCGCTCGAGCCGTACTTCGCGAGGATCGACACTCCGTCGACCGTCATCGAATGCTCGCGGTCGATGATATGCGTTCCGGATCTGAACGAGATACCCCATTCCTCGAGGTATTCGTTGAGATTCGTAAGTCCTTCGCAGTATTCTGCGTCCTCGAAGACCAGAAGGCCGCCGAGTCCGTCCATAAATTTGTCAAGCTTGTCGATCTCGTTGGAGGTCTCGTCATCAGCTTCGATGCCGAGGAAGTCGTACTTCGGGTTGAAAATGACGATGACTCTCGCGTCGTCCGCGATATCTTCTCTCGAGAGGTCGATCGGTCTTACGTCAAAGCCGTAGTCGTGGAAGAGGCCCGCGAGCGTGAGTGCGGCGGCGGAGGTCGATCCCTCGTCAGTCGGGACGTCCTCGCTGTGTCCGGTCGTGAAATAAACGATCGGAGCGTCGCTCTGCGTTACCTGCATGATGTTCGAAATAAAGCGGTACTCGCCGTTGTAAGCCCAGAGTTCTCCGGCCTCGTTGACGGTGAAGAACGCCTCTCCCTTGGAGCTGATCGTCTCGGTGCCGGACTTTACGATGACGGTGTCGGCGGTGACGGTCGTGCCCTTCGGAAGATTCAGTCCCGCAAAGAACGCGGGGTCGCGGATGAAGTCGTGGCACTCGACGCTGATGTTTCTGAAATCCGTCTGAAGCTCAATTGCCGTGTTGTAGACGTAGCGCATGACGGAGCTTGCCATCAGCTCGTCCGGATCGGACGCGAAGTAGATCTCGACGTCGCTCTTGACGTCGGCGATGTATTCCTTAGCCTCGTCGGAAAGCGTGAAGACCTTTTCTCCGGTCATGTCGGTGTACCAGTTATACTTCATTGCGAGGGATGAGAAGATCGCGTTGAACACGATCACGATCGCGATAAAGAAGATGCAGAACACGAGCGACATCGAGCCGTAGGTGAACTTTCTGCTTTTGAAAATACTACTCTTCATTGTCGCACCTCCTCACGCCCATCTGCGGCGCTCGTGAACGCGCACCGTCAGGAAAAGGAACACGGCGGTAACGGAAACGTAGTAAAGCGCCGCCGAATAATCGAAGAAGCCGTAAGTGAAGTTCTGATATCTTC
Organism: Clostridia bacterium; assembly: GCA_024404435.1. Classification (GTDB taxonomy): domain Bacteria; phylum Bacillota; class Clostridia; order Oscillospirales; family CAG-272; genus RUG11130. Next base: position 4,145 of record JAKSPW010000044.1, read on the forward strand.
CGTAGAACGAGATCCACGAGAGGATCTGTCTCACGAAATACGAATCAATAAGGCTGTTGAAAAGGGATGCCGAAACGGACACGAGAAGGATCGCCATCGTGCCGACAGCCGCCGTGACGGTGCTTTCGGTCAGCGATGAAACGAAGATCCCGATTGCGGTGAACGCGAGTCCGATGAGGAACATCGCGATGAGGCATCCGAACGTGCGGGGCCCGTTGACCGTGCCGTACTTCGACAGAGGAATGAAGTAAAGGCAGCTTACGAGCAGCGTTCCCGCGAAGATCGTGTAGGAAGCGAGGAACTTGGCGAACACGATCGACGTGACCGACGTGGGCGAGGTCATGAGCACCTGCTCGGTGCGCGCCCTTCTTTCTTCGGAAAAGCTCTTCATCGTGAGAAGCGGAAGAAGAACTATGTAGCCGAAGATCATGATGCTGAAATATCCCGAAATATCGGTCGTGCCCTGATGAACGGTGAGCACGGAGAAAAGAAATCCCGATATCGCAAGATAAACAGCGCAGAAAACGTATCCGAGCGGCGTCGTGAAGTATGAGCGCAGCTCTTTTTTGTAGATAGCCGTCATTTTCGGTCTTCCTTTCCTTTCTTATCTGTGATTTTTACGCTCGTCCGCGTCCATTATGCGGACGAAGACGTCTTCGAGGTCCATGCCGATCGCTTCAAGTCCGACAAGAGGCCAGTCGTTCTTCGACGCGAGGTAGAAGAGGGGCTTTCTGATGTCGACTCCGGATTCCGAGCGGACTCTGTACGTGACGGCGTCTCCGTCACGGTCTCCCGTCGCCTCCGCGAAGACGATGCCGTTGATGGCACGGAGCGCGGAGAGAACTTCTCTCTGCGGGCCGCAGAGCTTGACGCTGTAATCGCGTCCGTCCTCGGCGACTCTCGTTATGTTGTCGGTCACCTCGTCGGCGATGATCCTTCCCTCGTTGATGATTATGACTCTGCCGCACACCGACTGTACTTCGGAGAGGATGTGCGAGGAGAGGATGACCGTGTGGTTTTTACCGAGGTTTCGTATGAGGTTCCGTATCTCGATTATCTGCTTCGGGTCAAGACCGACCGTCGGCTCGTCGAGAATGATTATCGGCGGATTTCCGACGAGCGCCTGCGCGATGCCGACTCTCTGACGGTAGCCCTTCGACAGATTCGATATGAGTCTGTCCTTTACGTCGAGGATTTTAGTCACTTGCATAATTTCCTCGAGATGCTTCTTGCGGTTGAGAGTACACTTCTTCAGCTCATAGATGAAGTTGAGATACTCACGCACCTTCATCTCGGGGTAAAGCGGCGGCTGCTCGGGCAGAAAGCCGATCAGCTTTTTCGCTTCGTCCGGGAACTCGAACACGTCGATCCCGCCGACCTTGACGGTTCCCGACGTGGCGGAGAGATAACCAGTGAGAATGTTGAGCGTCGTCGATTTGCCCGCGCCGTTCGGCCCGAGGAATCCGACGATCTCGCCCTCCCCGACGGTGAAGCTGACGCCCTCGAGCGCGGGCTTGCCGCCGTAGGTCTTGATTAGGCTTTGAATTTCGATCATAATTCTACCATGCCCTTCTTTTTCGTCTTATTACAGTATGACAGCGGCGCTCCCCATGGCACCGCGGAGTCCGTTTCCGCGTCTGTGCGAGTGGTACTTTTCGGGAAGGCAGAACGTACATTCCGCCGATACGTCGATGTTCTCACGCGGTATTCCCGCTTCAGTCAGAAGCTCGACGTTCATTCCCGTGAGATCCGCGCGGTGTTCTCTTATATGGCGAAGCGCGAATGCCTCACCTCTCGCCTCCGAGGTCGTGCGGATCATGTCGTCCCCCACCTCGAAGTGGCAGACGCCGATATGCGGGCCGATCGCCGCACGGATATCCTCCGCTCCGAGCGAACGCATCACGCGTACTCCCTCGCCGGCGATATCCGCGACCGTTCCGCGCCATCCCGCGTGGAGGACGCCGATCACGGGACTGCCGTCGTGCTTCCTGCCTTCAAGCAGTATCGGCACGCAGTCCGCGGTCCTGACGATCGGGATCACTCCCGCCTCATCGGTGACGTATCCGTCGCAGTCTTCACCCGCAGGTCGGGTGACGCCCTCTCCGCGGTTTTCGCGCGTGAGGATCCTCACCTTCGCCGAGTGGATCTGATGCGCCGTAACGCACGACTCGCACCCGAGCACCCCGTCCGTGAGGAGACGAGCAAAAATTCCGATGTTTTCTCTTACCGTCTCCGCGCTGTCTCCGTGACCTTCGGCAATATTCATCTCCCTTGTGTGAGGAAGAGTGCTTACGCCGCCGAGCCTCGTCGAGAACGCGTGGGGTACGGTCAGTTTTTCACTTCTTACAAGAACGCCGTCGTCGTACATTATTTAACTTCGATCATCGACTCGTCCCACATCTCGGGCTTCTCATATCCGAGCAGGTTGACGACCGTTCCGGCAACGGAGGAAAGACCGAATCTGCCGTCGTCTTCCTTGACCGTGTAGGTATCGGCTGCGACGTTGTCGTAGATGATGCACGGGACGCGGTTAAGCGTGTGGCTCGTCTTTGCCTTGAGAGAGCCGTCCTTATTGTGCTTCGGCTCGCCGGTCTTCTTGTCGATCTCAGCCATTTCGTCGGCGTTTCCGTGATCGGCAGTGATGAGTGCAACGCCGCCGACCTTATCGATCGCTTTGAGAATTCTGCCGAGCTGAAGGTCGAGTGCTTCCATGGAGCAGACGGTAGCTTCGAGGCTGCCCGTGTGTCCGACCATGTCGCCGTTCGGGAAGTTGACTCTGAGGCAGTCGTACTCGCCGCTCTCGAGGGTCTCGATGAGACGGTCCGTGATCTCTGCGCACTTCATCCACGGTCTCTGCTCGAAAGGAACGATGTCCGACGGGATCTCGACGTAGGTCTCGAGCTCGTCTGAGAACTTTCCGCTCTTGTTGCCGTTCCAGAAATACGTCACGTGACCGTACTTCTGTGTCTCGGAGATCGCGTACTGCTTTATGCCCGCGGAGGTGAGCGCTTCGCCCATCGTATTCGTGATCTCCGGAGGAGAAACGAGGTACTTCGACGGGATGTGCAGGTCTCCGTCGTACTCGAGCATACCGGCGTAGACTACCTTCGGTACTCTGACTCTGTCGAACTTATCGAAGTCCGCGCCGCCCTCAAAGGTGCGGGAGATCTCGATGGCGCGGTCGCCGCGGAAGTTGTAGAAGATGACGCTGTCGCCGTCCTCAATCGTTCCGACGGGACGGCCGTCCTCGGCGATGACGAAGGGCGGGAGGTCCTGGTCGATCACGCCGAGCTCACGTCTGTAAGTCTCAATAGCCTCTGCGGCAGAAGCAAACGTTCTGCCCTCGCCGAGCACGTGAGTCTTCCAGCCGAGCTCGACCATGCCCCAGTTTGCCTCGTAGCGGTCCATGGTGATCTTCATTCTGCCGCCGCCCGACGCGATCTTCACAGAGCAGTTTTCGTCGGAGAGAGAGGCGATGAAATCCTCGAACGGGAGGACGTAATCGAGCGCGGACGTCTCACCGACGTCGCGTCCGTCGAGCAGGATGTGAAGTCTTATTTTTGAAACTCCGTCTTCCTTTGCTTTCACGAGCATTGCCTTCAGATGGTCGATGTGGCTGTGGACGTTTCCGTCGGAGAAGAGTCCGATGAAGTGGAGCGTGCCGTTCGACGCTTTGACGCCCTCAGTCAGTTCTTTCCACGTGCTTGACGCAAATATCTTACCCGTTTCGATGCTCTGCGAGACGAGCTTCGCGCCCTGCGCGAAGACCTGACCGCTTCCGAGAGCGTTGTGTCCGACCTCGGAGTTGCCCATGTCGTCGTCCGTCGGGAGTCCGACAGCCGTGCCGTGAGCCTTGAGCTTGATGACGGGGTATTCCTTCATGATCCTGTCAAGGTTGGGTGTTCTTGCGAGCGCTACCGCGTTCGATTCGTTTGCGGGTGCAAGTCCGACGCCGTCCATCACGACGGTGAGCACGGGTCTGATTTTTTTTGCTCCCTTAAGTTCGCTGAGTGTCATTTTTTGTCCCTTTCTTTGTATATATCACTTTTAGTATATCCGAAATAATTTATTTTTTCAGCTCGTCATAAAGATTTATGATCTCAAGCCCTTTTTCCTTTGCGTATGAAACGGCGGAAAAGGCGGGTCTGGCGGCTGCCGCGACATACCCCTTCGGCGGCGCGCATACATGGCTGCTCGGTCTGCTGGTCATCGTGCTGCTCGACTATATTTCGGTCGTCATAGCCGCGGTCATCACGCAGGAGGTCAACAGCCGCCGCGGCTTTGCGGGAATACTGAAAAAGACGCTGCTGTTCTGCACCGCTGCGGCCGCACATACCATTGACGATGCGACCG
>JAKSPW010000045.1 GCA_024404435.1 Clostridia bacterium
TAAGAGCGACCAAACGTCGTATATTTAAGCTAAAAACTCACAAAAGTCGTTTTTATTTTGCTCGACAAACCGGGATTTATCAAGATAATTTCAATAACTTTTTATAGCTTAAATCCATTAGTATTGCTCCGAGCGGAGCGGTAATAAGAATGGACAGCACCGCCACCGAAAGGACGATATTCCCGCAGGAAAGACCGAGCGACAGCGGCACCGAGCCGATTGCCGCCTGAACGGTTGCTTTCGGCAGATAGGCGATGACGCAGTAAAGTTTTTCTTTGCCGCTCAATTTCGTTCCAATGAGGCAAACCAAAACACCGAGCGAACGGAAAACGAGGGCAATGAAAATCATCAGCACCGCCATTCCTCCTGCTTGCATGGTATAGCGGATATCCACCGCCGCACCGACAAGCACGAACAAAATCACTTCTGCGGCAAACCAAAGCCGACCGTATTTAACGGACAAATCATCCGATACTTCTTTTCGGCAGCGCAGTTGTATTACGCAAGCCATACTCATTACGGCAAGCAAACCCGAAATCGAAACCGCACCTTCAAGCCATGTTTCGATAGCCATTAAAAGAAATGCCGTACCGAGAACGATGATGGTTTTGATGCTTTGGCGTATGGAATCGTTTCTTTTGTGAGCAAGTTCAAAAAGGGATGCGATCACAAAGCCGAAAACCGCACCGAGCAGAATACCCGATACGATTGAAATCGGGATATTCACGAAATCCATGACCTTTGCCGAGCCGCCCTGCGCCATGCCGATGAAAGTGGAAAACAGAACAATGACAAGCGCGTCGTCAAGCGATGCTCCGGCAAGAATAAGTTGCGGAATCTGTTTATCCGTTCCGTAATTTTCATCCATCAATTGCACCATTCGGGGTACAACCACTGCGGGAGATACCGCACCGAGCACGGCTCCCATAATGGCGGCTTCCAATACCGTAACGTGCAATAGCATCGGAGCGAGCAGCACAAATGCCCCGATTTCAAACAAAGCCGGCAAAAAGGACATCATCACGGCAGATCTGCCAACTTTTTTCAAATCGGAAATATTGAGTGAAAGTCCGGCTTTGATCAGAATAATGATCAGCGCCATTTGCCGTAGCTCCGATGAAATACCAAGTATCTGCGGATCAAGCAGATCAAGCACAAACGGCCCAAGCACGATCCCGGTTACGAGCATCCCGATGATACGCGGCAGCTTGATTTTGCGGCAGATGAAAGCCATGGAAAGACCGACAAGAAAAATAAGGGATAATGAAGTGAGCATAAAAGCCTCCCGAAAAACGCAAAAAGCCGACAGCTTCTGCGTGAAATAGCAGAAGTCATCAGCTTAAATAAGCGGTTTAGGTTTCCCACGGGAGAACTTCATTCCCAGTGAATTGATTATACATCATATCGATTAAAATAGCAATAGATTCAAACAAATTCTGATTTGTCAATATCCAGCATATTTGAAATTCAAAAAACATCCTTATCCGTCCGTGTCATGTGTCCTCGGTTTGCTTTTCAGAGAAGTTCAAGCGTGACTTTTTTGAGGCTTCGGGGGAAGACGGGCGCGGATTCGGTGCCGTTGACGAGGCAGCGCGTCCAACCCTTCTTCACGGTGACGTCGAACTCCGTTCCCGCGAGCGTGACGCCCGTGACGGAGAAATCCGTGTCCTTTGCCGGTGAGAAGGCGAACTCCGTCAGCGTCATCTTCATGCCGAGCATGGTGACGAGATATTCCCACGATGCCTTGTAGCGCGGGTACGGCGGGAAGCGCGGCGTGTCCTTGCCGGGCTCGCGGAAGCAGATGGTCGCTTCGCCGTTTTTGTCGAGCATTCGGTTGAACTCTCCGACGGCGAGGACGTTTTTACCCATGCCGCGCGACAGATTTTCAAGCACGTCGCGGGACTCCTCTTCAAGTCCGAAGCGCGAGAGCATGGACGCGAACACGAGCTCCGTGCCGACCCAGCAGACGAGCGCGTGGAAGCCGCAGATGACGGGCTCGGTGTCGGTCATGTCGATCTCGACCGTTCTCTCTTTGTCGGGCATCATGCCGTTCGTCCAGCACGAGTATGCTCCGTCGGGAGTCGTGATGCGGTTGTGCTCATAGATCGTCTTCAGCGCACTGCGCTCGCGGCTCTCGTCAAGCACCGCTTCGCTTCCGGGATCGATCATCAGCACCCAGTGGCCGAAGAGCTGATCGGTGAAGATCGCCTCTCCGAACGGCAGGTCGATCGACTTGTCGGTGCAGCGGTAGGTGTGCCAGTATCCGCCCTTTTCGTCCCAGAGGATGTCGTTATACTCTTTGACGGCGGCAGTGAGGAACTCGTCGAGGTCTCTGCCGCAGAGCTCGGTCTTCTCACCCGCGGTGGGGCACATCTGCTTATATGCGTACAGAGCGTAGAGCCACTGATTGTTGACGTATGCGCCGATGCCGGGCATCATCCAGCCGTCGTAGCTCTGGTTGCCGTGCTCGTTGTTGATCAGCGAGCCGAGTCCCTCTGCGCGGTACATGTATTCAAGTGCCATCTTCACGGACGGGAGCGCCTTCTTTAAGAACTCCGTGTCGCCCGACCAGAGGACGTAACGCCACGTGCGGATCGTGTAGGTCGCTTCTTCGACGTAGTGTGCGCCGTCGGCCCACAGCGAGTGCCAGACCTTTCCGGCGGTCTCGCCCGTGCGCGGCATCGCGGCGACGTACTGCTCGAGGTCGCGGCGCTCCATCTCGGGCCAGTTGACCATGTATATCCACGTCGAGTAGACCGAAACGTCCATCGTGTTCATGCAGCCGTGCGGCTGTTCGATGTCGAAGTAGAAGCCCTCCGTCGTGTAGAGAGATGCGGTGATGAGAGACGCGTACGAGCCGAACCAGATGTGCGAGACCTCGTCGGGAACGTTGAAGGAAGCGTGCCACTTTTCGATGTCCTCTTTCCACGTCGCGTGCTCGCGGAGCGCCTGAGCTGCAGCGTCCGCGGCAGAGGCGTAGCGCAGGGTGTAGTTGCGCGTGTAGCTGCCCTGATTCTCGCCTGCGTCGTAGTGATCGATCTTCATCTGACGGAAGATGACGTCGTTCGGGGAGATGCCGGGCGTCGTGAACGACGGGAAATACCAGCCGAGCGCGGCGACGACCGTCTTCTCTTCACCCGCTCCGAGCGTGAAGCTCTCTTCTGCTTTTCCGCTTTCAAAACCGAAGAAGATGTTTCCGCTCTCGCGGCGAAGGATGCGCGCGTCCGTACCGTCGGCGGTAAATTCGTTTTTGTCGTGTGCGAGTCCGAGTCTGATCTCGCGGCTCTTGTCCGACTTGTTGCACACCGTGAACTCGAATACTGCGGCGGGAACGCTCGTGCGCTCGATATCGTGCGGCTTGACGGAGGAATAGATCTCCGCTTTTACCGAAAGATCCGCGCCCGCCTTCATCGCGCAGCGTCCGAGAGGCATTGCCGCCTCCATCGTGAAATCGGTGCAGGGTTTGCCGTCACAGACGGGAGAGGTGCGCGTCTGCATGAGATACGTCTCGCCTCCGTCGCAGAGGTAAAGCGCGACGGGGCCTGCCTCTGCCGTCTCGTCGTAGTAGCCCCAGAGGTCCGTGTCCGGATAGTGAGCCGTCTGCTCAGCCTCCGGGAAGCCGTCGAGGTCAAAGTTCACGAAGCCGAAGCGTCCGTATACGAAGAATCCCGTTCCGAAGCCGCCGAACGGTGCTCCGCGGCTTTCCGATATGTCGGTGAATTTCAAAAGAATGCCCTTCTTTCTTTGTTGCTTTTTGTTTTATTCTATCATAAACCTCAGCGTTTTTCAAGTACGCGGGGGCTTTTTTTGTGTGGCCGTCCCGTGACTTTGCATGGAAAAGTCTTTGTGTTTTGCTGTTGATTTTCAAAGGAAGTTGTGGTACAATCTATCTGTCGGCACGAAGCCGTCGCAAACCGCCGAAGCGGTAATAACAATATTTTTCAATGCGTCATGAAGGCGCCTTTTCCCGGGAAGGAAAAGGCGCTTTTTCAGGGAGTAAATTATGAAAAAGATCCGCAATATCACGCTTTCCGGGCTCTTTCTCGCGCTCGCTCTGCTGCTGCCGTTCGTCACGGGGCAGGTTCCGGAGGTCGGCTCGATGCTGTGCCCGATGCACCTGCCCGTTCTGCTCTGCGGCTTCATCTGCGGGCCGTTGTGGGGAGCCGCCGTCGGGCTTGCCGCGCCGCTCCTCCGGAGCCTTCTTTTCAGCGCGCCCGTTTTTTATCCGATGGCCGTCTGTATGGCGGCGGAGCTTCTCACCTACGGGCTCGTGTCGGGGCTTCTTTACCGTGCGGTCTTCAGGGGCAGCCGCGTTCTGCGTCTGTACGCAAGCCTCGTTCTCGCCATGATCGCGGGGAGAGTTGTTTTCGGTGCGGCGAAGGTGATCACCGTGCTTGCGGGAGGCGGAGCGTACTCCTTCGGCGCGTTCATCACGGGAACGGTGATCGAGGCGATCCCGGGGATCGTGCTTCAGCTCGTGCTGATCCCGCCGCTCGTCGCGGCAGTCGAGAGAGCGGAAAAGCCGTAAGCAGCGGAAATCGGGCGGCGGACTTGACTCCGCGGTGCTTTTCGGTGTATAATAATATGATATAATTCTGAATTATTTTTTGATGACGACATGACACAGAAAGAAACGAATCCGTACCCTTTTTCCGACTCGAACAAGCGGTACCACACCTTCGACTATTATACCCGCCATGCCTTCGGCGGCAAGTGCGCCAGAGTGCCCCTCGACGCGGGCTTCTCCTGCCCCAACAAGGACGGTTCCTGCGGAAGGGGAGGCTGTATCTTCTGCCTCTCCGGCAGCTCCGCCGCGCACGGCGCGACCCTCGAAGAGCAGTACAAAGCAGCGCTCGAAGTGATAAACCGGAAGTGGTCGCCCGTCGGGTACATCCCGTATCTGCAGGCGAACACGAACACCTACGCCGGGCCCGAAAAGCTCCGCCGGGTCTACGCCGAAGCGGCATCCCTTCCGGACTCCGTGATGCTCGGCATCGCCACCCGAGCCGACTGTCTCGGAGACGGCGCGGTATCCGAGATCGTAAAAATCTCCGAAAAGCTTCCCGTCACGGTCGAGCTCGGTCTTCAGAGCTCAAACGACGAAACAGCCGAAAGGATTAACCGCGGCCACACCTTTGATGCTTTCGTGCGCGGATACGAAAAGCTCCGCGCGGCGGGCGGGAACGTGAAGATCGGCGTACATATGATAAACGGTCTGCCGGGCGAAACTCATTCCGATATGCTGAAAACGGCAGGGGACGTGGCGGCTCTGCGCCCCGACATGGTGAAGATCCATCTTCTGACCGTGCTCCGCGGCACGCGCCTCGCCGAGCTTTACGAGTCGGGCGGCTATGCGCCGATGGAGCGGGACGATTACGTCGCGACCGTCTGCGATCAGCTTGAAGTCCTTCCTCCCGAGGCCGTCATCGGGCGCGTCACGGGAGACGCGGAAGCGGACGTTCTGCTGGCACCCGCGTGGTCGCGCCGCAAAACCGAAGTCGCAAACATGATAGACCGCGAGCTCTACCGCCGCGGTACGTATCAGGGAATATATTTCGAGAAAAGCGAGGAAAAACTATGAGCATCACGAAACTTGATCGCAAAGTACCCTCGACAGACGGCATCCACACCCTTGCGGGCGTCGTCTACGTTCCCGACGGGGAGCCCGTCGGACTTTTCCACGTCGTTCACGGAATGACGGAGCACATCGGCAGATACGACGGCTTCATGAGACGTCTCGCCGAGGCGGGCTACGTCACGTTCGGTTACGACAACCTCGGCCACGGCTACACGGCAAGGGACGACTCCGAGCTCGGCTACATCGCGCATGAAGACGGCTGGAAGCTCCTCGCCGAAGACGTCAAGGCTTTCGCCGACGACGTGAAGCGCGAATATCCGTCACTTCCCTACTATCTTCTCGGTCACAGCATGGGCAGCTTCATCGTCCGTGTCAGCGCGGCGACGGTCTGCCGTCCCGACAAGCTCATCGTGATGGGCACCGGCGGGCCGAATCCCGCGACGGGCGCGGGACTTGCCCTCATCAAAGTGATAAAGACCTTCCGCGGCGAAAAGCACGTCTCTGGCACGATCCAGAAAATGGCGTTCGGCAAGTACAACGAGGGCTTCGACGGAGACGATCCGCGCAGGTGGCTCACGCATGACCGTGAGATCACCGAAAAATACGCCGCAGACAAGTTCTGCACCTTCGGCTTCACGGTGTCCGCGATGCGCGACCTGCTCCTTTTGAACAAATACGCGAACGGGGACGAATGGTTTGAAAAGATCAGCGCGGAGGAAGGCGGCAAAAAACTGCCGATCCTGCTCGTTTCGGGAGAAGAAGATCCCGTCGGCGATCACAGCCGCGGCGTTAAGGCAGTCTTTGAAGGGCTCGAAAAGCGCGGCGCGGACGTGAAGATGAAGCTCTACCCCGACGGACGGCACGAGATACTCAACGACTACATGAAGGACGAGGTAACATCCGATATCCTCGGATTTATCAGATAAAAATGAAGAATTACATTCTGGCCCTCGACGAGGGCACGACGAGCGCGAGGGCGATCCTCTTCGACAGAGAAGCGAAGATAGTCAGCGTCGCGCAGAACGAATTTACGCAGATCTATCCCCAGCCAGGCTGGGTGGAGCACGACGCGATGGAGATCTACGCGAGCCAGTACGCGGCGCTCACCGAATGCGTGGCGCAGAGCGGCATCTCTCCCTCCGAGATCGCTGCCGTCGGCATCACCAATCAGAGAGAAACGACGGTCGTGTGGGACAAGAACACCGGTCGTCCCGTCTGCGGAGCGATCGTGTGGCAGTGCCGCCGCACGGCAGACATCTGCGAAAAGCTCATCGCTGACGGCCACTCCGACTACATCCGTCAGGTGACGGGACTCCGTCCCGACGCATATTTCAGCGGCACGAAAATAAAGTGGATCCTCGACAACGTTGACGGCGCGAGAGACGCCGCAGAGCGCGGCGAGCTCCTCTTCGGCACCGTCGACACGTGGCTCCTCTGGAAGCTCACCGACGGAAAGGTCCACGCCACGGACCGCACGAACGCGTCGAGGACGATGCTTTACAATATCGAAACGGGCGAGTGGGACGATAAGCTCCTTTCCCTGCTCGGTATCCCGCGTTCGATGCTTCCCGAGGTCCGCTCGAGCAGCGAGATCTACGGATACGTCGACGTCATGGGTGAAAAAGTGCCGGTCTCCGGCATCGCGGGAGATCAGCAGGCGGCTCTGTTCGGTCAGTGCTGCTTCAGTGCGGGAGAAGTCAAAAACACTTACGGCACGGGCTGCTTCCTGCTTGCCAACACGGGCACGTCCCGCGTCGACAGCAAAAGCGGTCTGCTCACAACGGTCGCCGCGACGGAAAAGGGCCGTCCCGTCGAGTTCGCGCTCGAGGGCAGCGTTTTCGTCGGAGGCGCGGTCATACAGTGGCTTCGCGACGAGATGAGATTCATCTCCGATGCCGCGGACAGCGAATATTTTGCAAAAAAAGTGCCCGACACGGGCGGCGTTTACGTCGTTCCGGCGTTCTCGGGGCTCGGTGCGCCGCATTGGAACATGAGCGCCCGCGGCACGATCACCGGCATCACGAGAGGCACGAAGCCCGCTCACATCATCAGAGCCGCGCTCGAATCCATCGCCTTTCAGACGGGAGACCTCATAGAGGCGATCAGACGTGACGTCGGCGGAGAGCTTACCTCTCTCAAGGTCGACGGAGGCGCGTCGGCAAACGATTTCCTCATGCAGTTCCAGTCCGACGTGTCGGACATCACGGTCCGCCGCCCGGTGACCACCGAGGCGACAGCCGCAGGTGCCGCATATCTCGCGGGACTTGCCGTCGGCTTCTTCGAGAGCAGGGATCAGATATCCCGCCTCGTGACCGACGAGACCGTATTCGAGCCGCACGTTTCTCCCGAAGAGCGTGAAAAGCTCCTCGGCGGATGGAAAAAAGCACTGAACGGATGCTCAGCCGCATCCGTATAAACTCCGGAATAAAGAAGGCGTAACAATGTCAGTTAAAACGACGGTGGAAGGGATCCGCAACGAAGTACATTCGGCTTACAAATCCGAAGAAACGGAAGACTTCCTCGACAAAAAATTCAATAATCCCCTCGGCTTTCTGCGGGCAAAGCTCTTCATAAAGCTCGGAGTGTCTCCGAACGCGATAACCGTGCCCTCCATGGCCATCGGCGTCGCGGGAGCCGGCGGCCTGGGCAGCAACCTGGCCATGTACTTAGCCCGCATGGGCGTGGGCCGCTTACTGCTGGTGGATTTTGATACCATCGAGCTGAGCAATCTGAACCGTCAGCATTATTTTCTGCCTGATGTCGGACGCCCGAAGGTGGAGGCGCTGCGCGAGCATCTGCTGGCGGTCAATCCGTACCTTGAGGTCAGCACGACGGTGCAGCGCGTCACGGCCGCGAATGTGCCGGAGCTTTTCGGCAAGGCGGACATCATCTGCGAGGCCTTTGA
>JAKSPW010000046.1 GCA_024404435.1 Clostridia bacterium
GTGCGCACTTACTCACCACAAAGCGGTACTTGTGCTATGAAACTGTCCTTAAGAAAAAAGCCCTTCAGTGAAGGGCTTTTTTATTTTGATTACTCAGCGTCTGCGGGAGCTTCTTCAGCTTCAACAGCTTCCTCGACTGCCTCTGCGGGAGCCTCTTCGGCTTCCTCGGGCATCAGAGCGCGGATGGAAAGGCTGATCTTGCGGTTCTCGAAGTCGATAGCCGTGATCTTTGCCTCAACAGTCTGGCCGACCTGCAGGACTTCTGCGGGGCTTGCGATTCTGTGGTTCGTGATCTGGCTGATGTGAATGAGGCCGTCAACGCCCGGGATGATTCTTGCGAATGCACCGAAGGGCATGAGGCTGACGACTGTAACCTCTGCCGTGTCGCCTTCAGCGTACTTGTCCGTGAACATCGTCCAGGGATTCGTAGCTTCGGTCTTGTAGCCGAGAGAGATTCTCTTCTTCTCGCGGTCGATGTCCTTGACGTAAACGTGGATCGTTTCGCCGACGGATACGACTTCTGCGGGGCTCTTGATGTGGAGCCAGGACAGCTCGGTGTTATGTACCATGCCGTCAACGCCGCCGAGGTCAACGAATGCGCCGTAGGAAGTAAGGCTTCTTACTTCGCCGTCGAATTCCTGACCGACTTCGATGGAATCCCAGAATGCAGCTTCCTTAGCGCGTCTCTCCTCGCGTGCAACGGCGCGGATGGATGCGTAAGCTTTCTTTCTGTCTGCCTTGATCTCGATGATCTTGACTCTCTGCGTCGTGCCGACGATCGTAGCGAGGTCTGTGTCCTTCGGAACGCCCGTGAGGGACGCGGGGATGAACACCTTAACGCCGAAGAGATCGATGATGACACCGCCGCGGACTGCTTCGGTGATCTTGCCTTCGAGGATCTCACCCGATGCTTCTGCAGCAACGATGAGTTCCCAGTTCTTGTCGGAATCAACTCTCGTCTTGTCAAGTGTTGCGAGTCCTTCGATATCGCTTACCTTGATGACTTTTGCCTTAACTGTGTCTCCTACCTTGAAGAGCTCGTCCAGTTTTGCCTGCGGATCCGTGGTGGCTTTGTCGAACGGGATCACGCCGGTAGTCTTCGTGCCGAGGTCTAAATGTATTTCATTCGGTGTGACCGATGATACGATTCCTTCCACTACATCTCCTGGATTTAATGTTTTCATTGATGCTTCGAGTAATTCAGCAAAGTTTTCGATCTGCTCACTCATTTTTCCATATACCTCCTGTATTATACTGTACGGCGTCGATGCGCCTGCAGTTATTGACACTTTAGCATCTTCCGGAATGATTTTCCCGTCCAGCTCGTCCGCGCTTCCGACAAAGTACACGGTCGGGCACACGCTTGATGTGACCTCATAAAGCTTTCGCGAGTTGGAGCTTCCGGAGCTCCCTATAACTACCGTCACGTCAGACGACGCGGCCAGGCTCGCCGCCTCAGTCTGCCTTTTTTCGGTAACACTACATATTGTATCAAAAATTAAAGCATTTGTATATACTTTTTTTAAATTTTCCAAACATTTTTTCCACTCTGTTAACTTTTGAGTGGTCTGCGCCGCCACCGAGACGGTCTTTTTGGCAATTTCTGCCGATTTTTCGCTTTTCAGGAACTCTTCGAGCTCACAGGCATCGCGGAAAACGTATCCCTCTCCGCGGGTGCAGCTCATGATGCCCCTCACCTCGGGATGCTCCGCCGCACCGATAAGCATGAAGACCTTTCCGTCTCCCGAATTCTCCCTTGCGACGCGGCGCACTTTTTCGACGTACGGGCAGGTGCCGTCGAGCAGGGTGAAGTTACCGTGCTTCTCGGCGAGCGAAGCGAGCCTTGCGACCGTCGCCTCGTCCTCTCCGTGTGCGCGGATGATGAGCGTCACGGGCTCGCCCGCCGCGATCTTTTCGCAGAGACCGTCGAGGTCGCCGTAGTCCACCGTTTCGGCTCCGCGCCGCGCGATGTCCGCGAGGTATTCGTCGTTGTGGATTATGTTTCCGAGCGTACAGACTCTTCTGCCCGGCTCGGCTTCCTTAAGCGCTTCCTCGAGGAGCGAGGTCGCGCGCCTGACGCCGAAGCAGAAGCCGGCGTTCTCGGCAATCGTAATCTCTCTCATTCGCTCTTACCGTACTTCAGCTCGCAGATGCGGTCGAAAATGAGGTGCGACGCGCGGTCGTATTCTTCTTTCCCGCCCTTGTCAAAGCCGAGTTCCGCGTTCTTTATGACTTCTCCGAAGATCACGCGGTTCTTGTGAAAGACCTTCGTCTTTCCCGCCGACGCATCGATGAACGCGGGCAGGACGTCGCAGCCTGCGCGGTAAGCGATCATGCCGATCCCGCTTTTGATCTCCGTCGTGCGCGGATCGACGTTCGGGCATCTCGTGCCCTGCGGGAAGATGCCGACGACCTCACCGTTTTCGATAAAGGAGATCGCGGTCTTGATGCTCGCCACGTCCGCGCCCGCGCGGTTGACCGGATACGCGCCGAGAGCGCGCACGATGCGGCGCAGGACGGGCACGCGGAACAGCTCCGCCTTTGCCATGTATCTGATCTGCCGCTTCAGCGCCGCCGACAGCACGAACACGTCGAAGTTCGCCGTGTGGTTGCAGGCGATGATGAATCCGCCCTCGGGGATGTTTTCGCTTCCCTCGACGGTCAGGCGGTAGCCCTTTTCGACCGGGCGGTGAAAAATCTTATAAAATCCTGTGTAAAAGCTCATCAGCAAACCTTCTTTTTCTCAATGCTCAATGCTCAATGCTTCTCCTCTGCACTTTTGCCGTCTGCGGAGAAAGTGCAGAGGTTTTATCAATACGCGTCTACCGTGTCCATGTAGTCGATACCGCGGCGGAAGATGAAGTCTTTTCTCTCCGTGATGTCGTCGCCGAGCAGAGTCTCGAAAATATACGCGGTCGCCTCGGCATCCGCCTTTGATACTCTGATAAGGCGGCGGCTCTCCGGATTCATCGTGGTCTTCCACATCATCTCGGGCTCGTTCTCGCCGAGACCCTTCGAGCGCTGGAGCTTGTACTTCTTGTTCTCCGCGTCGAGCTTCGAGGTGATCTGAGCCTTTTCCGGCTCGTTGTACGCGAACAGCGTGTCGGTCTTCGTCGTGATCTCGTAAAGCGGCGACTCGGCGATGTAGACTCTGCCCTCGTCGATCAGCGTCGGCAGGAGGCGGTAGAACATCGTGAGGATCAGCGTCCTGATCTGGAAGCCGTCCTCGTCCGCATCGGTGCAGATGATGATCTTCGACCAGCGGAGCGCGTTAAGGTCAAACGGGACGATGTTGCCCTTCACCTTGCCCTTGATCTCGACTCCGCAGCCGAGAAGCTTCAACAAGTCGACGATGATCTCGTTCTTGAAGATCTTGTCGTAGGTCGCCTTGAGGCAGTTCAGCGTCTTGCCGCGCACCGGGATGATCGCCTGGAATTCCGCGTCGCGTCCGAGCTTGCAGGACGTGAGAGCCGAGTCGCCCTCGACGATGTAGAGCTCGCGCTTGTCGGGATCCTTCGAGCGGCAGGAGACGAATTTCTCGATCCTGTTCACCGCGTCGGCGCCCGCCGTCGTCAGCTTCTTCTTGAGGTCGAGGCGCGCGGTTTCGGCGGTCTCGCGGGAGCGCTTGTTGATGAGCACCTGCGTGAGAAGCTTGTCCGCATCCTGCGGGTTTTCGAGGAAATATATCTCAAGCTGTTCCTTGAGGAACGCCGTCATCGCCTCCGCGATGAAGGTGTTGGTTATCGCTTTTTTCGTCTGGTTCGCGTACGAGGTCTGCGTAGATACGCTGTTCGTGATGAGGATGAGACAGTCCTCAACGTCGGCAAAGGTGATCTTCGCCTCGTTCTTGTTGTATTTTCCGAGCGTTTTCAGCCTCTTGTCGATGGCGTAGGTGAAGGCGGTCTTTACGGCGCGCTCGGGGCTTCCGCCGTGCTCCAGATAACTCGAGCAGTGGTAATATTCCAGAACGTGGACGGTCTTCGACATCGTGAACGATACGTCGCACTTCAGCTTGTAGTCGGACATATCTTCTCTGTCGCGGCCCTTCGTTTCGAGATGCCACGTCGTCGTCTTTATCTCTGCGGTGTCGCCCGCGATCTCGGCGATGTAGTCTTCGATGCCGTTCTCGTAGTAGTATTCCTCTTCCTCGAACGTCCCGTCCTCATTCTGCCAGCGGAAAACGAAGCGGATGCCGGGCATGACGACCGACTGACGCTTCAGCATGTCGGCAAAATATTCCCTTGGGATGGCGATGTCCGTGAAAACGTCGAGGTCGGGCTTCCAGTGCTGGACCGTGCCCGTTCTTCTCTCCTTCGGGGAAAGGTCGCGCACTCTCAACTCTCCCGCCGGATCGCCCTTTTCAAAGTCCATCTCGGTCAGATGCGAACCGTCGTAGGACTTAACGCTGAAATATTCGCTTGAATACTGCGTCGCGCACGCGCCGAGACCGTTCAGTCCGAGAGAATATTCGTATGCGGCACCGTCGGCGTTGTTGTCGTATTTACCGCCCGCGTAAAGCTCGCAGTAAACGAGCTCCCAGTTGTACCTCTGCTCGGTCTCGTTCCAGCCGAGCGGGATTCCGCGCCCGAAGTCCTCGACGGAGATCGATCTGTCGTTGTACGCCGTGAGCGTGATGACGCTGCCGTAGCCCTCGCGCGCCTCGTCGACGGAGTTCGAGACGATCTCGAATACGGAGTGCTCGCAGCCCTCGAGCCCGTCGGAGCCGAAAATGACCGCAGGACGCTTCCTGACTCGCTCCGCACCCTTCAGCATCGTGATCGACGCGTCGTTGTACTGTGTCGTTTGTTTCTTAGCCACTTGATTTATCCTTTCTTTGCGGGGAGAAACTTTTTCGGGAAAAAGTTTCTCCCCGCACCCCTTTTCAAAAAGCTTTGAAAAAAGGACAAGGTAATTTTTTAAAGTTTCTTGTCCACTTCTTTTCAGAGAAGTGGGGTTTCTTGTCCGCTTCTTTTCAAAGAAGCGGGGTTTCTTGCCGGGGCTTCTTTTTCAAAGAAGCCGGAGACTTATTTCCTGTAAAAATACGGCAGGTAGTCGAGCGGAGCGTCGACGGTGATCTCGCGGCCTCCCTCGTAGACGTTGCCGGCTTCGTCGCTCCACGTGCCGCGCGGCAGGCGGAGAGTACGGGTCACGGCGCCCTTTTCCACGACGGGAGCAACGAGGACGTCGTCGCCGAGCATGAAGATATCCGTAGTCTTCTCGAAGCCTTCGCCCGGGAAGACGTACTCAAGGCTTCTGACGATCGTTTCGCCCGTTACGGACGCCTTGTGCGCGAGGTCGATGATCTTCGGAGCGAAGCGCTCGTGCAGGCGGGCCATGTCGAGCACGATCTTGTAGTGCTCGTCGCTCAGGACGCGCCACGGAGCAAGCGAGAACTGCATCATCGGCATGAGAGCCGACGCCTCGCAGTATCTGATGAGCAGCTCGGGATCGAAGGTCGTCGAGTTCGGCAAAAAGTCTGCGAAGCTGCCGCCGCCGATCATGTCGGGGCAGGTGTAAGCGTAGCCGAGGAGCGACTGTGCGATCGTGTCGGGCACGATCTCCGCAACGCCCTCTTTCCACGAATGAGCCTTGTCGTGAAGTCTCTGAACGAAGGGAAGTCCGACGCACTTGAAGCTTGCTCTGTATTCGTTGTATCTGAACTTGAGGCCGAAATCGTTCCATCTCTTTGCCTGCTCCATGGGAGTAACGGGCTCGTAGGTAACGTCGTCCTCAGTGTAGTAGACCGCGTCGCCGCCGTCGAGCTTGTAGCCGTCGATGCCCATGTCGCAGAGCGCCTGGAGTCTGCCCTCGAGCCATGCGACCGTCTCGGGATTCGTCATGTCGAGCACGCCCGACCAGCCGTTCCACCACTCGCGGACAGCTTCTCTGATCTCTCCGTTTTCGGTGCGGCGGCGGATAAGCATATTCCTGTCTCTGAGATCGCGGAATTCTCTCGAGTCTGCGGAAATGAACGGGCAGATCCACATCATGACCTTGAAGCCCATCTCGTGGAGCTCGCGGCACATTCCCTCGGGATCCGGGAACTTCTCCTTCGAGAAACGGAAGGAGCCGTAATAGTCGTTCCAGCCGTCGTCGATCATGATGATGCCGGCGGGCATGCCGTTGTCGACGATGCCGTGCGCGTAGCGCATGACGTCCGCCTGATTCTGATCGTAGATCAGCTCGATCCAGGTGTTGTACTGCGGGATCGTGAAGAATTCTTCCGGCGGGATCTCGCCGTTCGGCGTGAAGTACTTGTCCTTTGCGGCAAGGAACGCACCGCGGAGAGTGCCGAGTCCCTCGGCGAAGTCGATCTCGCCGTATTTTGACGATACGGAGATCTCGCCGTTTTTGATATCGAGTGAGAATCCGCGCGGAGCGAAGACATATCTGCCGAGAGTCGAGATAAGGAGCGGGTTGTCCTGATTGCAGGTGGACGAAGTCTCGACGTTTACCGAATAGACGCTCTCTTCGGTGTGCGGCATTGCGAGTCCGTGCTTGGAGGACGGGCCGTACCAAGCTTCTCCGGGCAGCATTTTGATTTTAAGTTCTGACATATTTTTATCCTTTCAAGGTAAATAATTATCGTTTTTCGGAAAGTCCTGACAGCTTAAGGCTTAAGGCTTAAGACTTAAGGCTCTTCGAGCTTCTCCAGAAAGCTGTGCTCCTCACCGTCATGGTCGTACCCGACGAAGGTGTCGACGCTCACGTTGTGCAGGCTGTTGAAGATGTTTTTTTCAACGTCCGCGTTGCCTTCTTCTTTCAGACGGCGGATCAGCGCTTTCGTCTCGCGGCGCTTCGACTTCGACTCGTCGATCTCCGCGTTTTCCGTCATCGAGCACGCGCAGCCGAGAAATTCAAGGGAGTTATACCGCGCCCACGCGACGATGTCGTCTTCCCTGATGCGGTAAAGCGGGCGGATGAGCTCCATTCCTTCGAAATTCGTGCTTCGGAGCCTCGGGAGCATCCCCTGCAGCTGTGCGCCCCACAGCATCCCCATAAGCGTCGTTTCGATGACGTCCGAGAAGTGATGTCCGAGCGCGATCTTGTTGCACCCGAGCGATTTCGCGTAGTTGTAGAGATGCCCGCGGCGCATCCTCGCGCAGAGGTAGCAGGGCGAGCCCTCGGAGTGGTTGGAGCTGACTCTGAAAACGTTCGTTTCAAAGATTTTCAGCGGAATTTCGAGGAGCCGCGCGTTTTCTTCGAGCCGCCGTCTGTTCGCCTCGGAATACCCGGGGTCCATGCAGATGAACTCGCACGAAAACGGCACCTCGCTGTGCTCCGTCAGCGTTTTCATCAGAACGGCGAGCAGAGCCGAGTCCTTGCCGCCCGACATGCAGACGGCGATGCGGTCTCCCTCGGAGATGAGCTTGTATTGCTTGACCGCCGCGATGAACGGGCCCCAGATCGCCTTCCGGTATTTCTTTAATATGCTTCTTTTCGCCGCTTCTGCGGGAGTAAGTCCGAGTTCTTCCATGTCAGCCGCCGATCAGATGCCTTACGGCGTATCCCGCCATGACGTAACCCGCGACGGGCGGCACGGACGATATGCTCCCCGGAGCGTGACGGCCGTGATCGTCCTCGCTCACGCGGTGCGGCTCTTCGTCCGACCACACGACGGGCAGCTTCTTTATCCCGCGGCGGCGGCATTCACGCCTTATCACCGCGGCAAGCGGGCAGGTGTTCGTCTTATATATGTCCGAGACGGTGAGACGCTCGGGACAGAGCTTGTTTCCTGTACCCATCGAGCAGATTATCGGAACGTTTTTCGCCGCCGCCTCCTCGATGAGAAGGAGCTTTGACGAGACGGTGTCGATCGCGTCGAGAATGAAATCGTAGTCCTCGAGCACGATGCCGCCGCGATCCTCGGCGGTATAGAAAACGGGGAAGACCGTCACTTCGCACGACGGGGCGATCTGCGCCGCGCGCGCCTTGGCGGCATCCGTTTTGAGGCAGCCGACCGTATCCGACACGGCGAGTATCTGACGGTTGAGATTGGTCACCGACACGACGTCGGGATCGACCGCGTCGACTCTGCCGCCTCCGGCTCTGACAAGCGCTTCGAACGCCGCGCCGCCGACTCCGCCGAGTCCGAAAACGATGACGCGGGAGTTTTTCAGCTTTGCGAGAGCTTCTTCGCCGATAAGCAGAGCTTCTCTCGAAAAGATTTCTCCGTCCATAGTCCGCGCCTCCTTTTTCGCATAATAATCTACAATATATTGTAGCACAAAACCTTTCCACTGTCAATCGGTGGTGAAAAATAAAAAAGCCCTCACGCCATGCGGAGTGTCCGGGAGGACACTCCGCAGCGAAATCAATCCACCCGGGATCAGTGAAAT